>JAWOGE010000036.1:0-9530 GCA_046497165.1 bacterium
CCGACAACGATGGTGTATCAAACAGCCTCGACCAGGATTCAGACGGTGACGGCATACCGGATTCCGAAGAGTGTCCCGAACTTCTTGGAGAAAAAGACGGTGAAGGAAATTTTACAGAAAAACCTTACTGTAGAGATACCGACGGTGACGGCACACCCGATTTTCTCGACCTTGATTCCGACAGTGACGGACTTTCCGACAAAGAGGAAAAAGATTATGGGACCGGCCCCTACAATAAAGACACTGACGGTGACGGTGACGATGATCTGGCAGAAGTGGTTTACGGTTCAGATCCCACAGATCCCAACGACAGTATCCCCGACGGAATATTTTATGTGGTTCTTCCCTATAACGCTCCGGATAAAGTTACCAGAGAGCTTTCATTCAGCACAAATATCGAAGCCATAGATATAATGATTCTTTTTGATGACTCCGGCTCCATGAATGACGAGTATTATAATCTTAAATCAGAAATCGAGGATAAAATTATCAATGCTGTGTCGGCAGAATTTACTGATCCTGATTTCGTCGCATACGGTTTTACAAAAGTTCCTTTCAGACCTGTAGAACCCATGACTTTGGATGAAGAAGCTATCAAAAAGGCTGTGAAAGACAGCAAAAACGACGGCGGTGGAAATGAACTGCATATAGAAACACTTTATCAGACTTCCACAGGAGAAGGGTTCTCAAGTGTGGTGAGGACATGCATGAATGGCGAGTGCGGACAGATATTTGGAGTGAATGCTCCCGATGTTGATATTGATTTTCCGGCTGTGGAGTGTAATGATACTTTAGGTTCAGTCGGAGGGGGCTGTTTCAGAAAAAAATCCATGCCTATTTTTATTATGATAACTGATGAAACTTTACAGGAATGTCCGCCCGAACCACAGCTATCCAACTGGGATACCTGTGCCTGGAAAACAGGTCTTCCCATAGGACACTCTCAGAGTGAGGCGATTGCTGTAATGAACGGAATAGGTGCCAAATTCATAGGAATTGACAGTTATTTTGATGATGAGGATCCGCCACAGGCAAAGGATGTCGCAAAAAAAGGGTTTGAAGCCATAGCTAAACAGACAGGCTCTGTTGATGAGAGTGGAAAAACCTTCAACAGTCATACTGAGGATCCTAAAGGATACGGCATGAGCGATCAGATTGCAGATGCTATTATTTCACTCACCACTTATATTGATATGGATGTTACCACCGGAAAAATGGCTGATGAAGATCAACAATGTGACGGTATCTCTGCTACAGAATTCATTAAATCATCGGAAACCATAGCAGCCGATCCGTCCACCGGTGTTGACAGTTTTGACGATACGACATTCTTTTCTGTCACTCAGGGTACCACCGTTACTTTTGATGTGAAATTCTATAATGATTTTTGTAACAATACTACTCAGCATCCCATGGTTTACGAAGCATATGTCACCGTACTCGGAAACAGTTCATATCTGAGTTCAAGACTTGTTCATGTTGTTGTGCCTAAGGGGTACAAGCGCTGATTCCAATTAATAAAAAAATATCTCTTATTTTATTTCCATGAAGTTTTTAACCTGAATTTTCGCTGGATTTGACTTTCATATTTTATAAAGTAAAATATTGTAAGCAGTTACTAAAATCTCAAAAGGGGGTGGTTATGAAGTTCAGGGTTATAATTGTTTTTATATTGTTTTTGTTCTTTACAGCTTGCGGGGAATCTGCCAGAAGAATAATTCTTGAAGATGAAAACGATTTCCAGATAGAAGACAATGACGAAGTCACAGACAATGATACAGATGGAGATACCGGTGATACCGGGAATACAGGAGACACCGGAGACACTGGAGACACTGGAGACACCGGAGATACTGGTGATACTGGAGATACTGGAGATACTGGAGATACTGGAGATACCGGAGATACCGGAGATACCGGTGATACCGGAAACACAGGTGATACTGGAGATACAGGATGTAACCCGCAGGATTATAAAGATTGCTGGAATGGTGATGTTTATTGGTATGATAGCTGTGGAAACCGGGGAGACAAAGCTGAAGATTGCGGCGAAAACTCTGTTACGGACCCTTATTGTAATGAAGATGATCTTTATGAAGAACAAATTTCAAGGTGGTGTGAATCGGCTGAATGCAAAGTTTATGAAGAGAAAATTCTTGTTGAAGATTGTGGTGAAAATTCTGTTATGGGCCCCTACTGTCATGAAGGAGATCTTTACGAAAAGCAGATCTCCAGATGGTGCGAATCTGATGAATGCAGAATTTCAGATGAAGAAGTTCTCATCGAAGATTGCGAAGGTCGTATATGCCGTGAAGAAAACGGTGGGATGTGCTGTGATGAAGGATACGCAGGAGAAAATTGTAACACCTGCGTAAGATTTGTAACAACTTCCGGTTCGGTTTCAGGAGGTTCTTCTGACGGGCTTAAGTGGGAAACAGCTTTTGATGATCCCCGTGATGCCATAAATTCAGCGGCAGCAGCTCCCGAAGATTGCGAAGTGTGGGTGGCTTCGGGAACATATCATATCTGGATAAACGATAAAAATGATACAGTTAATCTTAATCCTGATGCTCCGCTTTACGGTGGTTTTTCAGCAAAGGAAACAGCTCGTTATGAAAGAAACTGGGGAGCCGAAGAAACAATTTTTGACGGTTCGGATGAAGCTGACTCAAATAACAAGGTTCACAATGTACTTACGGGAGCAACAGGAGCCATTGTTGATGGTTTTATAATACAAAACGGAGACTGTTATAACTATTATAATAACGGAGGCTACGGAGGCGGATTACGCAATGCCTATGTTGAAAAAATGCAGGTTAGAAACTGCAGATTCAGAAACAATCAGGCACGCGGGCGGGAATCTGTAAATCCCAACTCAAGAGGCTCCGGACATGGAGGAGCTGTTTCCAACTGGCACAGTGAAAATATAACATACGAAAACTGTATTTTTGAAAGCAACTCGGCCCGTAGCGGAGGTGGAGGACGCTCTGCCTACGGTAGTGCGGTTTATAACGAAGAATCTCAAAACATTGTTTTTAAAAACTGTATGTTTGTTTCCAACAAAGGAGTTGAGAACAACGGAACAAGCCTTGGCGGTGCCATGTATTCAACAAACAGCTCTGTAAATATTTCTGAAACAGTTTTTTACGGAAATACAGCAAATTACGGTGGCGGATTCTATCATAGCGATTCTACAGGGCAGCTGACAAACTCCATTTTTGCAAACAATGTAGCTTCAGTGAGAAATGGAGCTGTCAGACTACGCACATCGAATCTCAATATTGTTCACATGACCTCTTCCGATAACAATGGGGGCGATGAAGGTGGCTCTCTGGGTTCTATCGGAGATTGCGAAGTTATAATTGCAAACTCAATTTTATGGGAAAACGCCTCGGAAAACGGAGAAGAGATAAGCTTCAGCAATGATACAGATTACAAAGTAAGATACAGCAACATATTTATGACTTCAGGCACTTTTCCCGGAGAAAACAATATAAATGAAGATCCTCTTTTCACGGATGACAATACTTATCACCTGCAAACCGGTTCCCCATGTATAGATACAGGTGAAGATGCTGGTGTTGACATCGATATAGAGGGAAATTCAAGACCTCAGGGAAGCGGTTTTGACAGGGGAGCTTTTGAACATTAATTTTTTGTATCAAAGCAAAATGCAGGGGTTGGTTAAATATAGTTGCTTTTTTTCTGTGAAACTATAAAATCATATATTAAAATGGGTTTGGCCCGCGTAATTTGCAAAAATCGTAGATTATGAAAAAGTATATTTGTAATTAGGATTCGGAGGTTATTTTATGAAAGTTTTTTTAGGAATTATGTTCATGATTGTTGCTTTTTTAATTACAGGCTGTCCTAAAAAGGATAAAGAGCCGGAAGAAAAAGTGAATCTTACTTTTCATGTTATGAGTAAGTGTCCCTACGGCTCTCAGGTTATTAAAGGCATAAAACCTGTTCTTGATAAACTTGGTAAAGCTGTGGATTTCGAACTTTACTACATCGGCAACAAAAAAGATGGAAAATGGATGCCCATGCACGGTGAAAAAGGTCTTAAAGGGGATAAAATTTCTGTCTGTGCAAAAAAATATCTTCCGGAAAAATATATGGATGTTCTTTACTGCATGGCTAACGAATTCAGGAAAATTCCAGATAACTTTGAATCGTGTGCGGAAGAACTTAAAATAGATGGAAGCAAAATAAAAGAGTGTGCTGAAGGTGAAGAAGGAACAGAGCTTGTTGTTAAAAGCTATAAGCATTCCAAAGAAAAAAATGCCAGAGGATGCCCCACAATTTTTCTTGCAGGTCAATCCTACAGTAAAGGGAGAGGAGAAACCGACTTCATGAGAGAAATATGTTCTCAGTATGAAACTGATAAACCCTCTTCTTGCTTGAAAATTCCTGAACCTAAAAAGATATCAGTTACAATGATAACCGACAAAAGATGTCCGGAATGTAATGTCGACAGACTTCAACAAAATCTTAAAGGGGTTTTTCCGGGTCTTGATGCCAGGATACTTGACTACAGTGATCCTGAGGGAAAAAAATTATATGAAAAACTTGCCGAAAAAGATCATAAACTGCTCCCCATGGTGATTTTTGAAAAAGATGTTAAAGAGGGTGCAGGATACCAGAAAATTTCAAAATTCCTTGTCAGTGTTGATGATTACAGACTTCTCAGAGTGGGTGCAAAATTTAACCCCACAAAAGAGATTTGTGATAATGGAAAAGATGACACCGGCAATGATCTTGTTGACTGCAAGGACCCTGAATGCGAAGATGAGTTAATATGTCGTAAAGAGAAAGAAAAGAGATTGGATCTTTTTGTTATGAGTATGTGTCCTTATGGATTCAAAGCACTTAATGCCATGGAAGAGGTCCTTGATGCATTTAAAAACGACGGTCTGGATTTTCATATACACTATATTGCAAAAGAAACGGAGCCCGGAAAGTTTACTTCGCTTAATAAAGCTCCTGAAGTAGCTGAAAACAAAAGACAGCTCTGTGCCATGAAACATTACCCCAAAAATTTTTGGGATTACATCTGGTGCAGAAATGAAAATATCAGAAACCCTCAGTGGAAATCATGTGCAAAAGCTCCGGTGAAAGCTTCTGTTATTGAAAAATGCTACGAAGGGGAAGAAGGAACAAAGCTTCTTAGCGAAAATATAAAAGCCGCAAACTCCATGGGAATAGGTGCGAGTCCCACATGGATTATAAACAATAAACACAAAGGAAGCGGAATAGCTCCCGAAACCATAAAAAATCATATATGTCGTTATAACGAAGGACTTGAAGGCTGTAAAAAAACTCTCTCCAAAGGAAAAGGTGCTGCACCTGCAGGCTGCGGAAGCTGAGTTTTTAAAGAATCATTTATCCCGTATAATTCACAAATCTTGTAATTTTTTCCACATAAAAATAGTCAGCATAGTTTTCTTGACATTGAAATCTTCCGTTTTATAATGACTTCCCGCTGTTACAGAAGGCAGCGTTTTTTTTAGTAACAGGAGGTTTTTACAAATGACAGAAGAAAAAACAAACAACTTTGAATCATTGATCCAGGATTATCTTCCGGATCCCAAACAGTTTTCCAGTGACAAAATTATTAAAGGTACATTGAGATCCAAAGAGAAAAATTACCTGCTTGTTGATGTCGGCATTAAAAGTGACGGCATAGTTCCGACAAGTGAGTTCACTGAAGAAGAGCTTGAAAACATTAAAGAAGGCGATGAAATTGATGTAGTAATTGATGAATGGGAAGATCGTCAGGGCAACATGTATGTTTCCCGCGAAAAAGCCAGAAAATTACGATTCTGGAAAGCCATTGGAGAAGCTTATGAATCTGGACAGCCCATATCGGGAACCATTCTCTCCCGTGTAAAAGGAGGACTTGCAGTTGACATAGGAATAAAAGCTTTTCTTCCCAACTCTCAGGTTGCACTTCGTCCTGTAAAAAATCTGCACTCTCTCATAGGAAAGAAATTTGACTTCAAAGTCATAAAATATGATGAAAAACGAAAGAATATCGTAATATCAAGAAGAGCTCTTCTTGAAAATGAACGCAAAGAACTCAAAATGATGACTCTTGATAAACTTGAAGAAGGTGCCATTCTCAAAGGTCTCGTCAAAAATATAACATATTATGGTGTTTTTGTTGACCTCGGAGGAATTGACGGTCTGCTTCATATAACTGACATGTCATGGGGTCGTGTAAATCATCCTTCGGAGATGTACAATATCGGTGACGAGATAGAAGTAAAAGTTCTTAAATACGATGACAATTCAGAACGGGTAAGCCTCGGAGTAAAACAGATAACACCGGATCCATGGGAACATGCAACGGAAAAATATCATAAAGACAGAATTGTTACCGGTAAAGTTGTATCTCTTGAAGATTACGGTGCTTTTGTTGAACTTGAAAAAGGCATTGAAGGTCTTATACATATATCTGAAATGTCCTGGACAAGAAGAATTAAACATCCAAACAAGATGGTTGCAATAGGTGATGAAGTAGAAGTAAAAATACTTGATATAGATGTTGAAAA
Source organism: bacterium (assembly GCA_046497165.1). Taxonomy (GTDB): domain Bacteria; phylum UBP6; class UBA1177; order UBA1177; family JAWOGE01; genus JAWOGE01. The sequence goes on from JAWOGE010000036.1 coordinate 6,558, forward strand.
TCGTCGGATATCTCTTGGTATGAAACAGGTCGAACCAAATCCATGGGATGAGGTTAAAGAAAAATATCCGGTGGGCTCAATCGTTAAAGGCAATGTTAAAAGCATCACAAATTTTGGTATTTTTATAGGCGTTGAAGAGGGAATTGACGGTCTTGTAAGAACATCTGATATAACCTGGAACCGAAAAGTTAAACATCCTTCGGAATATTATAATGAAGGTGATGAAATAGAAGCAAAGGTACTCAGCATAGATACAGACAAACAAAGATTTGCTCTCGGCATAAAACAATTAAGCGAAGATCCCTGGAAAACATTCACTGAACAGCATAAGGTTGGAGATATTATAGAAGGAAAAGTCATGAAGACTGTTGACTTCGGTGTCTTTCTTCAACTTGACGAAGGAATTGACGGACTGCTTCACAAGTCAGAGTTCATAAATCCTGAAAAAGAGTTTAAAATAGACGATACTGTCAAAGTAGCAATCTCCGACATTTCTGAAACAAACCGAAAGATCTCATTGAGTGAAAAAGCCGTTGAAGACGCTGAAGAACTCAAAAATCTCAAAGAGGTGGAAGCCCGTACAGGTGAAATTCCCGAACGACTCGGTTCAATGGGTGATGCAATAAAAAACTCAGCATTTTACAATGAAAAAACTAAAGAGGAAGAGGAGACAAAAACCGAAAAAGAATCGGTTGCGAAAAACGCTACTCCGGAAAAAGATGTTCCCGAGGAGGAACCTGCTGAAGAAAAAGCTTCTGAAGAGAAACCTGCTGAAGAAAAAACTTCCGAGGAGGAACCTGCTGAAGAAAAAACTTCTGAAGAGGAACCTGCCGAAGAAAAAACTTCCGAAGAGGAGGAAAAGCCCTCTGAATCTGATGACGACAAAAAAACTGAATAATATCAACTTCAGAACTATTGAAAAAACGGGAGACAATGTTCTCCCGTTTTTTATGCATACCTGATTCGGTCAATTTTATTAACTGTTTCAAAAAAGGAGACGACATGCCTGTCAATGTAAAGGGACGCAACTTTTTGACTCTCAAAGACTTTTCACCGGAAGAGATAAGATATCTTCTTGATTTTTCAATGGAACTTAAAAACAAAAAACTAAACGGTATTCCGGGAAAACTTTTGGAAAACAAAAACATTGTTCTGCTTTTCGAAAAAGCATCCACAAGAACAAGATGTGCTTTTGAAACGGCCGCTTTTGATGAAGGTGCCAATGTCACCTTTCTCTCAAATTCACAAATGGGCAAAAAAGAGTCCATTGAGGACACTGCCAAAGTTCTCGGCAGATATTATGACGGAATAGAGTTCAGAGGGTTTAAACAGGATACTGTGGAAGCTCTTGGAGCTTATGCCGGCGTTCCCGTATGGAATGGTCTTACAGATCTATATCATCCTACACAGATACTTGCAGATTTTCTGACAATAAAAGAGCATGTCAACAAACCTCTTAATAAAGTTAAATTTGTTTATTGCGGTGATGCCAGAAACAACATGGGAAACAGTCTTATGATAGGGGCCGCAAAAATGGGTATGGATTTCGTGGCCTTTGCACCTGAATCCCTCTTTCCTTCCGAAACCCTTGTAAAAGAGATGAAAAATGTATGTCGCGAAACCGGAGGCTCCATAGAACTTATGGAAAAAGATAAAATTGATGAAGCAGTTAAAGATGCTGATGTCATTTATACAGATGTTTGGGTAAGCATGGGCGAAGAGGATCTTTTCGAAGACAGAATAAATATGCTTCGTGATTATCAGGTAAACATGGAGATGTTCCAGAAAACCGGAAACAACGACGCTATATTTCTTCACTGTCTCCCCTCCTGCCATGATACAAAAACTAAAATAGGTAAAGACATACATGAAAAATTCGGGTTACCGGAGATGGAAGTCACCGATAAGGTTTTCAGAAGCAGACATTCAAAAGTTTTTGATGAAGCGGAGAACAGACTTCATACAATAAAAGCGGTGATGTGTGCCACCATAGGCAAATAGTTCAGAGAAAATTGTAGAAATTTGACAGTATGAAGCCATTTTCTCGTTTCAAAAATTTTTTTCATTATTTTTCAAAACATGCTACAGAAGATAAAGCTAAAGAAAAATCTTCTCCTGCTTTTGAAAAATCCAAATCTAATAAAATCGATGCGGAAGAAGGCAGTTCTTTTAAAAATAACGGAAAGCGTAAAAACAGAGTTGAAAAAAAACCGGCATCGAAGGAAAAGTCTGAAGGACCCGGCAAAAAAAGTAACATAAAGCCGGAACCTGAAAACAAAGATCTTTTGTTTGAAGAGATGATCAATAAATCCATGAAAAAATCGCCTGTCTCTGAGTTTAAACAATCTTCTGAAACTTTAAAACCGATACACCAGGTAGCTTCCGAATATCCCCCACCACAGAAAAGCCTCGATCTTCACGGTATGACACAGGATGCTGCTGTAAAAAAAATCAGATGCTTTGTCTCAAGTTGTAGAAAAGAAGGTAAATTGACCGTACGCGTAATTACCGGCAGAGGAAAACACTCCCCCGCCGGCCCCGTACTTAAAGAGGTTGCAGAAAAAGAAGCTGTCATGCTTAAAAATGAAAATCAGCTGATTTTTTTCAAGTGGGACAGGAAGAAAAAGCATAAAAGCTCCTCCATGCTGTTTTTTCTTCGTCAAAAGAAAAAGTAATATCAAACAACAATCATTTTTTCCGCCGTTTGAGGCGACATCTATATTGACACATAGGGTTTCATTTATTTTTATATTGACACAGATGTAACTTTATCCTATATTTAAGGTAAGTTTATATACGGATAGTTTAAAATTTGACGGGGGAAGTTATGATGAAAAAGGAGAGGGTAATGTGGAGAGTATTTTTTTTCACACTGTCTGTGTTGTTTATGTGTGCTGCAGTGTCCTGTGCGGAGCCTTACAATCCTTCCGAGCACGAGTCGGATCCTTCTCCGCCTCAAATTGTGGGGGTTGA
>JAWOGE010000066.1:0-3164 GCA_046497165.1 bacterium
TTTGGTCGTAGGCTTCACACATAACACCTTTTATAAAAGAATTCACTGCCTCATAAACATGAAGTTTGCCGTCTTCAACATCGTTTATGAGATGCACTTCTCCACCTGTTGCTTCAGGAATTGAGGGATTATCTTCATAATCAGTAAAAAAACCGGCTTCAACATTTATATTTCCGGTTCTGCCGCCCACAACGGCTGCAAAAGCAAGTACCCTTATGTTTTTTTCTTTAAGAAGGCTGAGAACACCGTCATAAGTATATTCCACCTCTATGCCGCTGCTGAATTTGTCAGGATGCTCATAAAAAGTATCGTCTGTGGAGTGAATGATTATTCTAAGCGTTTCAGAAGAATCGCGCCAATTGAAATCTCTTGCTGAAAAAGCAATGGAATCAAGTGAGTTTTCAGGCCAATCCGTATTAATGGCATCCGACTGTGTCTGTTTATTTGTGGAGGTATGGTCGGCCCAGTCACTGAACTCTTTTTTTAACATTTCCTGAGTTTCAAAAGGCTCCGCATTATTTGTAACCATAACATCATCCACAAAAACAGTAAGTCCCGGTTTCGGCTTTTCTGAAAAAGTATCCTCTATAAAATCCCAAACAAGTCCCAACTCACTTTCCAGATCATCCAGTATAAAATCCATGCTGGTGGAAACATCCATACTGAAAACCACATCAAGCTGTTCATAGCATGGCTGAGCATATACAGTGACTCCATCACTGCATCCTTTGTCTCCGTAACACGCATAAACCGTAAAAAAGTAACCGTAACCCACATCAACATCATCAAGATGGAAATTTTCTCCACTATCTTCATACAGCAGATCACCATCATCGGGGGATTGTGAAAATTCATCCATTTTAAGAACAACCACAACATTTTCAAACCCCTCCATTTCGGGATTTTTCCAGCTCAGAGCTATGGAATTAGGAGTATCTTCCGCCTGAAGATTTTCAACATCGTCAAGTTTATCGGTCTGATCGGGCAAATCTTCATCATCAGTTTCCATGTCATCATTCTGAATGCCATTTTCTGAATCTGAATCATCAGTATCCGCAACATCTTTATCAGTGTCCTCTCCGGTATCCTCTTCTGAACCGTATGTATCGTTTTTTTCGTCAATATCGTCTGCAGTTTCAGAATTCATATCATCGTCAGCGGAAGAACTTTCATCTTCGGGGGTACAGGACAGAAAAACAAAGAAAAAAATTATGAAACATAAAAATAACAAAACTTTTTTCATAAAATTCTCCCTAATTTTTTAATTGTTAACAACACCTTCATCTATAAGCATATTTATGATAATATCATTTTCGTTGTAACGGGCAATGTCCATAGCTCCAAAACCTTTTTTACTGTAAGAGGCATCTGCCCCTCTTTTAAGAAGCTCTCTTACTATTTCAACATTGTCCTGCTGAACAGCTTTCATTAAAACACTCACACCTCTCTTGTCCACTGCATTCACATCCGCACCCCTTGATAAAAGATACCAGGCAGAACCCTGATTTTCACTCTGGATTGCCATCATAAGAGGCGTCACTCTGTCCGGAGATCTGACATCTACATCGGCTCCGTTTTCAACCATAAGTTTTATGGAATCTATATCACCCTCTATGGCTGCTTTCATAAGAGGAGCCACACCTTTTACTTTTTTACCGAGATTTGCTCCGCCTAAAATAAGTTCACGAACAACCTCACTGTTGTTTTCATGAAGAGCAAGAAATATTATGGGAAGAGAAAGACCGTTTTCTTCCACTTCCATATCCGGTGATTTTCCGGCATAAAGAAAAAGACGGACAATGTCAGGATTGTTACTTCTCACAGCTTCTTTAAAAGCTTCATCTGTAATATCATAGCCCATTTCCATAAGTTTTACTTCGGCTTCCGCAGGTTTCATAACATTTTTTTTATCGCATGCTGTCATTATGATGAAAAACAGAACTGTCAATGTAAAAACCTTTTTATTCAGTATTTTTCTCACAGGCATTCCCTCCCGTTAAAATTTTTTGTAAATAAGCTCGGCACATTTTTGCAAACCTTCGCTGTCGGTGTCATTAAAAGCACCTTTTTTCATACTGTCCACATCAAGTACCGCCCGGATATCTCCGTTTGCATCATAAACCGGAACTACAATTTCGGAGCGCGTTCTTTCATCGCAGGCTATATGTCCCGGAAATTCACGAACATCATGAACTATTACAGGAGTTTTTCTTTCAACACAATCCCAGCAAACGCCTCTGCCCTCCGGTAGGACAGTGCATGCAAGAGGTCCCTGGTAAGCAGATACTACAAGAGCTTCTTCATGTTTCATATAAAAACCAGTCCATGAAAAATGGGACATTTTATGATGTAAAATAGCTGCCATCGTGGACATTCTCGCCACAACATCTCTGGTTTTAAAAACATCAATGCCCTGAGACACTACTCTTTCATAACGCTTTTTAAGTGAATTCATTTTTTCCTACACATTTAAAATTTTCATGATATTATTATATGAAAATATTGTTAATAATAAAGGTTTTTATCTGAATCGTTCGATTCTGAGTTAGAAAACATGGGAAAGAATTTTGATTCAGAAGAGTTACACAAAATCTGAGGGTCACCCTTAAGTTAATCGGCGATTTTTGTAACTCCTTATGAACAAAAAATTTACAAAAAGCGATAATTTCGTATAATTTACCTGTTTTTTTAATATGAGGATTTAAAAATGTCTGCTTTTTTCATTGTCATTTTCATTTCAATCTTTTTTCAATTCTCTCTCTATGCAGATGAAAAAAACGATTCTTATCCCTGGAAAATTGAAACGAAAGAGGAACGCTTCGAAGTCTATTCCCGTGTGGTTCCCGGTACCGATATAAAAGAGGTAAAAGCTTCCGCACTGATGACCGGAACTGTTAAAGAAGCCGTAGATGTCGTTTTTCACGGCAGAAATCATCACTTTCGCATATTTAAAAATGTAAAAATTTCAAAAATACTTTCAAAAACACAAGACTGTGATATATCTTACAATTTGGTTTCTTTTCCCTTAATATCCGACAGAGATTATATAATTCAAACTTGTGTGAAAGAAAAAAATGATATTTCAGCTGAAGTAGTCTGGGAAGATATCGCTTACGAAGAAAAGGCCCCGGGCAAAAATACAATTCGTGTAGTAGAAACAAAAG
>JAWOGE010000080.1:0-9763 GCA_046497165.1 bacterium
ATCCTCTTCTTTTTTTGAGGAAAAATTGTTAACTACATCCAGAAATGCTTCAATTCTGGTTTTATAACCTCCGTCCGAATCGTGTTCATCAAGCTCGAGTATGAGCATGGGCTTTGATTTCAACTCCTCTTCCGCATAAGTAAGAATAAAACTGTCAGGACCACAGTTGAAATTCGTGAGATATACCGGATAAGCATTTTCAATATCACGAATACGCCGTGATGCCGCCACTATTTTCTGACCGTAATGCCAAAAAAGATTGTAGTAATTTGACTTACTGAGCGAAGTAATGTCCAGATCAAGCATGTCCAGCGGAACAATATCATATCCCATGGAAGCTATGGTTTCGGGAATACCGAGATTTATTCCCCGATCGTGAATGTTATAGGGTCGTCCCATCAAAATGAAAAATGGTTTTCTGCCGGAAACAAGCTTCTGAATATGTTTTTCACCCTCTTCCCGGAGTTGTCTTTCAACTTCTCTGTGTTGTTCCACAGCAAAGTGCCAGGCTTTTTTTATGTCTTTCTTTTTCACCTTCAAAACATTTTTTATGGATCTGTAAAGCTCTTTTATAATTTCCTTCTCCTTGTGTCTCAGATCAATTACCGGAGAGATAAAATTTTTCAGTTTGAATCTACTTTTTTGAACAGCGGATCTTATAATTCCCGGATTACTTTCAACATAGGGACAAAAATAGTTTATGGCCAGATCAAGTTCCGGTTTTTCAGCTATGTAGGAGGGCTGAAAAATCGGAATATTTTTTTCAAGCAGAGAGATGACATGTCCCATTGAAGCTTTTACAGGAAAACAGAAGTCTCCGCTGGATATTTTGGAAGCATGGTTTTTTACCTTTCTTGTGGTTGAAAAAGATGACAATTTTGTTTCGAATCCTAAAGACGCAAAAAAAGCACGCCACAGAGGGTAAAAAGAGTAATTGGCAAGAGATGCGGGAATTCCTACAACACCTTTTTTTTCGGAAGATTGAAGTTTTGATCCGCTGAAAACAATTTTTCGCCGTTTTTCAAACAGGGAGTACTCCTCCAGTTTTTTTCTTCCCTCCACAGAAGGATCTCTTCCGCACTGATATCCCCATGAAGTTTCTCTTCCGTCACCTGTTGAAATATGATTTATACGACAATAATTATTGCAAAGTTTACACACATCTTTTCGTGATATGACTTCAAGTTTTACGGACTTTTTTCCTATAAAAAAGGTTTTTCTGTTCTCTTTTTCAACTGTTTCAACTGCGTTTATTGCAGCACCGAGACTTCCCATTACATGGCAAAACGGCGAAACCACAACCTCAACTCCTGTAAGATTTTCAAAGGCGGCAACCAAACCTTTATTTCTTGCTGTAGCTCCCTGAAAGAATACCTTTTTCTTGCTTATATATCTGTTTCCCACAACACGGGTAAGGTAATTTTGAATAATTGAGTAATGAACTGAAGCCAGCACCTCTTCTTTGCTGTACCCTGCTTCGAGCAATTTTCTGATATCCTGCTCCATAAATACAGTGCATCGATCCGATGTGACAGGAGGAGCAATATCTTCCACTATTTTTCCTGCATCAAAAAGAGAAAATCCAAGTTTTCTGACCTGTTCTTCAATGAAAGAACCTGTACCAGCTGCACAGACATAGTTCATGTTGACATCGTTTACATTTCCGTTTTTCAGACGAATATACTTGGCATCCTGGCCCCCTATTTCAAATATTGTCTCCACATCAGGGAAAAAAGTACCTGTTCCCTTACCATGAGCAGTAATTTCATTGACTATTCTGTCCGCGTTAAAGATCTCTCCTATGAGCCTTCTTCCTGAGCCTGTTGTTCCAAAAGCCGTAATTACCATCTTTTTTCTGTCAGCAATTTTGTATAACGCTTTAAAAAGTTTTTTTGCCGCATTCAGAGGATCACCGTGAGTTTTTCTGTATATGTCCAACACCGGTTCTTTGGTTTTTTCATTTATGGCTATGAGTTTTGTACTTGTTGAGCCGATATCCATACCTACTGCAACATTTAAGGGGCTATCTGTATCTTTGTGTATTCTTATTTCGTTACCCATTTCATCAAAAGTCGGGAAAGTGAAATGGGGATACCGGCTTTTTTTCAGTGTAAGAGACGGCATTTTTTCTTTTTTACCGCTTATGCGTCCTTCGGGCATGGAGATATATTCTTTTTTAACTCCATTCATGCAGGAAGCTCCCAAAGCTACAAATGAAGCAGAGTTTTCGGGTATTATCCATTCTGCATCCATGTAACTTTTTTTAAGCCACTTTACGACCTCTCTGTTCAGACTGACACCACCTGTAAGAACTATTTTACCATAAACCTCTTCACTTCGAAAAAGTGTGTTCATTGCAGAACAGGCAAGAGAGCGACACAATCCGGACCACATTTCGTCCCGGCTTCTTCCCTCCTGCTGATGATGAATAAGATCGCTTTTTGCAAAAACCGTACAACGACTTGCAACAAGAGGAGGATCATCAATTTCAAGCTCTCCTGTTTCAGTCAGATTCATCTCAAGTCGTTCAGCCTGCTCTTCAAGAAAAAGACCTGTTCCAGCCGCACAAAGAGAGTTCTGCTGTATGTCACTTATCCGACCGTTTTTGACAGTGTAAAGCGTGAGCGACGATGCGCCTATATCTACTATTTTCCCATATCCTCCCGGAAGAACTTCGCTTTTCCTTACAGCATGTGCTACAGCTTCGCTCTCTTCTGCGTAAACATCTGCCGTCCGGGAAAAATAATCTTTAGCACTTTTTCCGGTAATGGTGACCCGGGCATTATAATCCACGGAATCCATGAATTTTTGAAGCATCTCTATTATTTTACCGTTATGTCGCTCTCTTTTTATGGGTCTGGAAGAGTTTCTTTCAAATATGTCAATAAAAGTGGACCCTATGTCTATGCCGTACCATCTGTACATAAAAACTCCTGCAGCTCATTTATTAATATAAAACTTCATGATATGTTATAATTAAAAAAAAGTTTTTCAACAAAAATTGTATTTTATCGATAAAAACTTTTATCTTTCAAAGGTTCTGAAATAGTATTGATGGTTTTCCGAAGAGGCTCCGAGACTCAGGCTGTCACCGGAAACAGGTATAATAAAAGTTTCAGATTCTTTTATATTCATACTGAAAAAAGAGTTGTCGACAAAAGCCCGCAACATTTCAATATCTCCGGGATAATCCACATGAACAGTAATATTTTCGTCTAAAAACTCAACGGACAGTAACGGAGCATCTATTTTGGGTGCGTATACATTCCACACAGGCATTATGGGGTCGCCAAGCAGAACAACCGACTTCTGCGTCCATCTGTAGCTGTCAGGATCCACAACGGGAATAGGCTGCGGAATAACAGGAGGTTTGAAAGTGTCGTGTTCTTTGAGATTCATTTGTCCGGCAAAAAGAGCATCGCCGAGACGGGGTGAAGGATTATGAAAAATATGACGAACCATCTCATCAATGAGCTGACTTCCTCCCGCAAGACCAAGACCTGTGGTTGTATTTCCGAGGTAAGCAACGGCACCACCATCGGGAGCATTTATAAGCTGTTCTCCCGCCGCATCTTCGGTAAATTCACGGGTCCGCTCAATTCCGTTACTGTCTGTGTAAGTATATGTGAAAGGTGCTTCAAACTGTCCCGCCTGACAAGCACAGGAAAGAAAAATAAAATATGTATCATTTTGAAGTTCATATCCCATTTGGGCTGTAAAATTGTTTTCCGGCTTTCCTGTTCCGGCTGAAAGAAGAGTAGGATATCCGTGACCGTTGTGAACTATGATATTTTGTCCTGATTCCATAAGCTCTTTCTGCCTTTCAACATTCAAAACCTCCATATCCTGTGAAGGCTTTGGAAAAGTGTCTGCATAAAGTTTGGCAAGAGGGATACCCGGAGGAACTATATCAACTGTTCTTCCTTCAGCCTCAAAATAGTATCCGGCATTTATCTGAACTCCGGAAAACTCCGTGGCCACATTTGCTATGAGAGCGGTATTCAGCATTTTTTCTTCAGGAAAATCAGTCATGTACGAAACCACTTTCTCTATATATCTGTCAACCTCTTCAACGGTTGAAACAGAGATACGGCCCACAGCCACATCGGGACGATATTCGGGAGCATCAACGCCTTCTTCTGCATATATTCCGTCACCGTTCGTATCCCATTCAGACAGATCCGAATAATAATAGTCCGTATAAAAATCACCTGAGAATGAACCGGCCATAACATGTGAATATTCGTCATACACCTGCCTTGAAGGCACATCATCTATATCACCTCCGAGAACCACATAAAAAATATCCGGTAAAGAAGCTATGTAATCCTTTATCACAGAAGGTGTGTCATTTCGTGAATCATCATCATTACAATTTCCGTCACATATATCTTTTATTGTAACAACCCCGGTACTTACACCAGTCATGGAGTGAAGCACAGCAAGTCTTTCAAATGCTTCAGCAAACTCCTCTGTTGTTATAATAACTCCTGAAAAAGAGCCTGGATTCCAGCTTTCTGCAGCAACAACACCTGAACTGTCTTCATCGGGAAAACCGTTATCATCGGAAACCGGATCATCATCTTTTTCCGAAATATCATAATCAGAGGGATCCTGTTCTTTTTCATTTTCAACATCAACCGTATCATAATCGTTTTCGGAAGATAGATGTTGTATGGAATCCTCTCTGCTGCAAGCAGACGATAAAAAAACAAGAAAAAGAATCAGACAGAAATAAAATTTCAACATGTTTTGCCCCCGAGTTTACAAATACCAGTCATTGAAATTATAACTCATCTTTATACAAAAGACAAGCGGAGGCGTAATTCACTTCTAATTTCTGAGATTTCTGCCGACCACAGCGTTGTAATAATATTCAGATATTCCGAACGGAACACCTTCTTTCTCTATTATATATATGTTTTTATCATTGATTCTTTTACCTGTAAAAACAAGCTCTTGAGTTGAACCGTCAATAAATGTCAGCGACAGTTCAGCTTTTTCAACAGGTATTTTTTTATCCTCTTTCATCTTGTAATCAACCGTCTCGTAATTATCGTCCAGAAAATCGCTCACTCTCAACCTGTTTACCTGTTTCCATATTTTTTCCGCTTCTTCAACATTGCCGCTGTCACTTCCGTTAATCAGAATATTTCCTTTTTCATCTTTTGTTATTCTGATATCTTCTCCAGTATCTTTTAATTTTTTGAAAACTATGGATTTTATCTGCTTATTTTCATAAAATATCTTTTTTTCTCTCCACTCTCCGTCATAGGGGGTGAAAACTCTCTTTTTATCAAAAGGCGAGAAGTAAAGTTCGTTGTTAAATACAATAGGGGTTCTTCCTTTACCTGATTTTCCCATGAGTAGATCTTTGTTTTCAAAACTCAGGGAAATTCCTTCATCAAAGCCGAATTCAGAGGCTTTTGAAGAATCATACCCTCCTTCTTTCTTATCCCCTTTTCGCATGGAGGCAAGAGCGTCGAGAAGATCGTTCATCTTTTTTTTGTCTGCAACAGCGTTATCTTTTTCTGAAACTGTCCACTGTCCGTTCTTTTTTTCAAGAGTTGTGACGGTGTCTTCTTTTCTGTCAGTTATTTTTATTTTTCTTACTGATTCCGGACTGAAATCTTCAATAAGCGGAGCTTTTTCAAGGGATATATGTTGTTCAACGGTTCTTTCCTTATCCATTTTAACATAGATATAAACAGCAAGAAGCAGTACAAACAAAACAAGAAAAACAACTGTTTTTTTCATTTAAACCCTCCCTGAAATACTTTTTCTCATAAACATACGCGAAATACCGAATATAATTACCATAAGAGGCATCAGAATAGTTCCAAGCCACTTTATAACATTTTTTACAGTATCGCTGAGATCCGGATCTACAGGGGGAAGACTTTTTCTGCGACTTCTTATACCCGTCAGAACATCATTGTTTGAAAGGTAATCGATCATATTCTGAAAGAAAAGAATGTTGGATGAAAATCTCTGTGCAATATGATCCAGCATAAACTCCGATGATCCCAGAACAAAAAGAGCACCCTCTTCACTACCTTTTTCTGCAAATGAATCAGCTGAAGCAGACTCGGGAACAGAGTTCTCGTCAAAACTGCTCGGAAATTTCCCCTGAACAAGAACGGCAAGTTTATGCGGCCGGGTGGATTCAGAGTTCGAAGGCTCCAGATTTTGGGGATCTATTACAACCGTTCCTTCTCTTGTCCAGCTTTCAGAGGAAGACTCGACAATCGCCATATATGAAAGATTCTCCTTTTCATTTATGCTTATGGATGATGCAAAAGTGAACCCCAGAGCTCCCACATCACGAACTGTTTCAGGAAGATCTTCAGATATCTGTCGCGGAGAGACCTTAACCCAGAGCGGGAAGGGCATGACATATCTGGAGTTGCCTGAAGGTATCATCGCAGAGTAATTATTCTGATCCATTACATAGTTGTTGTTAATTGTAATTCCATAGGATGCCAGAAGATCGGCATAATTCAGCTGGTCTGCCTGAGCCATTGCTCCCTGTGCTATTTTCATGGCGGATTTCAGAAGAACAACTTTCCCACCTGCAACGAGATGCTGATCGATAATATATTTTTCCCATTCGGTGAGATTTGACGGGCCATTTATTATGAGTGTTTCAGTATTTTCAGGAAGCGATTGCCCTTCTTTTACAGCTTTCTCTTCCACAATGTACTGCTCTTTCAGTTGCTTAGCAATAAACCTCATATCTTCATTGATGCTGTGACTCGGTCCCATCTGCTGCATAAGCTGCTGCTTCATAGCCGGATCAATTCCCTGAGGATATTCTAATGTTTTGTCCAGAAAAACTATCTTCTTCTTATCTTCAACCGAAAGCTTTAAAATACGGGATGTAAGTTGATATTCCAAATCGTTTACATTTGTTACCACAGGAATCACCTCGCTTTTATCGAGGTAATGCATTGAAATTCCCATATATATATTCTGAGCTTCCTGACGATTTTCTCCCACAACATTAACCTGAGCCTGCTGAATTCCCAGTTTCTGGGCATCCTGTTCTATATCCTCATCTTTTTCAGGAACAAGAACGGACAATTGCACATTTCCACCACCATATCTGCGATACTCTTCCAGCGTATCTCTTATATCTCTTTCCACAGGAAGAACTCTTGTGGGAAGATCTTCACTTATATAAAATTTCAATGTCACAGAACTGTCAAGTCCCCGCAAAAGCTCTTTTGTAGAATCGGAAATAGTATATCTTTTATTTTCAGTGAAATCCAGTCTGAAAAAAAACTCCGAAGCAAGCATGTTCACAAAAATAATTATGGCCGTTAAAATAACAATGTTTACAATTGCTTTTGTTTTGTCTGTGTTTTTCATATTTTCCTCCTACCAGCTTCTACTTTGAATTGATGTAATGTTGTAATAGAGAAAAAGAAAAATAAAAGAGATATAAAATACAATATCTCTTGAATCCAAGACCCCCTTTGCTATGCTGTTAAAATGAAATTTCAAAGAAAAATTTCTAAGAATTTCGGCTATACTGTCGGGAAAAACAGAGTATACAACTTCAGAACCTGTCATGAGAAATATAAAAATAATAACAGCGGAAAGCAAAAAAGCTGTAATCTGATTTTCAGTGAGAGAAGATACAAAATTTCCAACAGAGAGATAAGCACCTGCGAGAAAAAGTGTTCCGAGATAGGATGTGAAAACAGGTCCCCAGTCGAGATCGCCTGTAAAACTAACCATTATAGGAACAATCAGAGAAAGAAGAACAGCTGTGGATACGAAAATAAAACTTCCGAGAAATTTACCCAGCACAAGCTCAGTATCCGATGCCGGCATTGTCAGAAGAATCTGAAGAGTGTTGTTTTTCTTTTCTTCCGACCAGCTTTTCATGGATACTGCCGGTATAAATATCAGAAAAACCCATGGAACAAGATTGAAAAACCCCTGCATTGAAACAACACCCTGAAGAAAGTAAACACGAAAAAAAAGAAAAGAAAGCAGTATCAGAAACAAAGTAAAAAAGATATATGCTATGGCTGAATTAAAAAAGCTGAAAAGCTCCTTTTTGCTTAAAACTATAACATGTTTCATTACAAACCTCCTCCTTGTGTGATATCAAGAAACATATTTTCAAGCGAACTGGATTCCACATATATCTGACTTATTTCCCAATTTTCATTACGAGCCAGATTGTAAAGTTCGTTACCGATTTTAACATTTTCAGATGAAACAATTCTGTAGTTTTTTTCATCCTCTTTTTCGACAGTTGTAACCGTGGGAAGAGCGGATATTTTTTCGGAAGCTTGATCCTCTGCGACAGCTTTGAAAAACTCCATCTTTACGATGTTCTGTGCGGCACTTCTCTGCTTAAGACCTTTTATGTCATCGTCTGCTATTATTTTTCCTTTGTTTATTATTATAACTCTGTCGGCAACCGCCTCAACTTCAGAAAGAATGTGAGAACAAAAAATGACGGTTTTTTCTCTGCCTATGGTTTTTATAAGAGAACGGATTTCTGTAATCTGACGAGGATCCAGACCTTCCATGGGTTCGTCCAGAATAAGTATCTCCGGGTCATGCAGTATAGCCTGTGCCAGACCGGCTCTTTGTTTATATCCCTTGGAAAGGTCCCCTATTATTCTGTGTTTCACATCTTTTATACCGCATTTTTCAAGGGTTTTTTCTATCTGCTCGCTTTTGTTTTTCAAATCGCGCATCTCTGCTATGAAATCCATATATTCCCACACCGTCATATCAAGATAGATGGGATTGGTTTCAGGAAGATAACCGAGAAGTCTCCTGACTTCCAGCATGTTGCTGCTCACACGCCTACCCTTGACATGTATTTCACCATTGTCAGGCGGCATATAACCGGTTATCATTTTCATAACTGTTGTTTTCCCCGCCCCGTTAGGTCCGAGAAATCCCAGCACCTCTCCGCATTCAACCGAAAAAGAAACATCATCCACAGCCTTTATGGCCTTGTAATGTTTTGAAACATTTTTCAGTTCAATCATGCTCTCCATTTGATACCTCCGTATAAAATTACTTCTTTGTCAGAACAACTTCAACACTGTTTTTAACAATAACAACAAATCAAATATTCCATTTTTTTTTATTTTTTATCCCAAATTTCGCATATTAAAGAAATCAGCAACCCGAACAGTTAGCCGCTTTCAACCGCCTTGCTTACACTCAGGCGGATAAAGATGTGCCGCACTCCAAGATCGCTCCTGCAATCGGAAAGACTGATCCTGACAATGAGCATCTTTTCACCCATCTGAATATCTGGAAAGCTGGAAAAGAGTATACAGAAAAACAGGGAAAATATCCTGTTGTTTTTCTATCGTTCAAAGATATAAAAGATCAGGATTTTGAAACTTCGCTGCTTGTCTGGCTTTCCGGTGAATATGACATAAAATCAAACAGAGAAAGCGGCTACGGCAGATACGACATCATGCTCATTCCAAAACAGGAAAAGCTTCCCGGTTTTGTGATTGAGTTTAAAAAAGTCGGCAAAAAAGAGAATAGAGAACAGGCCACAGCCTCAGCAATAAAACAGATTCAGGAAAAGCAATACGAAAAAGAACTGATTGACAGAAATGTGAAAGAGATCCATAAAATGGCGATTGTGTTTGAAGGCAAACATGTTGAGGTGACAGAGATAGTGTAGACCTGAACCATCCGATTCTTGGTCTGACCCTCGAGTTATTTTTGCCCCTATTCTTTTTGCATTCGTAGGGACAGACCCATGTGTCTG
>JAWOGE010000186.1:0-7176 GCA_046497165.1 bacterium
ATGTCAATATGATAATAGGACTCGAAGCCAAAAACCTCGGCAGCGACAATGTATGGACATACAAAGACCCGGGAAGCGGGAAAATTGTTCCCATAAAAATAGACAAATCGTTTATAAGCAGCGTTGAAGAACGCATGGGGCTTAAAACCGAAGAACAGAAAAAAAGTTACAGAACCACAATTACAAAGATATACGGACAGAAAATGGTAAAAGACCCCAACTACAACTTCATGGACAACAATGATCTGGTAAAAGCTGTTACCGATGTCCGCCTGAAATCAGATGTTGCAGGAGCCGGAAGCCTTGTGGGAGCACTTTCCAACAGAACCAACGAAGAAAACCAGAAACTCTACAACCGAATGATTTCAACAATGATGAAAAAATTAGGGTATTGCGAAACCTGTGCTCAGAAAACAATTGAATATTTCTGTACACTTGACGATGCCAGTTGAGGGACTTTTATGAACAGCAAGGAGATGGCACAACTTCTCAGCAATCTGAGAGAAAAAAACCTGAACGCACAGAATAACGAACATGTTAAACGGGAAATAATGTCGGGTAACAACCATGATCTGTCCGATGATTCGGACGAAAACCTTCAGGAACCGGGAATTTATGGGTTTCATGACCTTGAGATTCTTCAGGATTTCAATCCTTTTTCTGTTCAGGATTATACTCTCATGATCAAAACCCTTGAAGAGCTGCTTTCCAAAGATAAACAACGGGAAAAAGACGGCTTCCCGCGCAGAATCCGCATAGGGAAACTCATACGCCCCGGAAGTGATGGAAAAGGTAAAGTTGTTGTGGTTCCAACAACTACTGAACCTAAATTTTATCATGACAACAGAGTTGAAGAAGAGCAGGAGGAAGTAGGAACCGGGGGTTCAGGAGAAGGTGAAGAGGGCGATGTAATCGGAGAGCAGCCGGTAAAGCCTCAACAGGGAGAAGGAGAAGGTCAGGGTGCCGGAGAAGGTGAAGGAGCTGAACACGATGTTTCTTCAAACGCCTTTGATCTCGGAAAAATGCTCACTGAAAAATTCAAGCTTCCGAATTTGAAAGATAAAGGCAAAAAGCGTTCCCTCACCCGTTACAAATATGACCTTACCGACAGAAACCGTGGATTCGGGCAGCTTCTTGACAAAAAAGCCACACTTCGCCGTATTGTCAAAACCAATATGCTTCTCGGCAACATCTCTCCGGGCGGAGATTTTAAAACCGAAGATTTTATCATAAGCCCGGAAGATCATATATATAGAATTCTTTCCCGCGAAAAAGATTTTGAAACACAGGCCATGGTGTTTTTTCTAAGAGACTACTCCGGCTCCATGGACGGGCCACCCACCGAAGCTGTAACCACTCAGCATCTTTTAATTTACAGTTGGCTTATGTATCAGTACAGCAACAATGTCGAAACAAGATTTATCGTTCATGACACTGAAGCCAAAGAGGTTGATGATTTTGAAACTTATTATCGTTCTCAGGTTGCCGGTGGAACAAAGTGTGCCCCCGCTTTCAATCTTGTAAACAGCATAATAGAAAACGAAAACATTGCTAAAGACTACAACATCTATGTTTTTTACGGCACTGACGGCGATGACTGGGACAGCACGGGAAAAGAGTTCATAAAAGAACTGGGAACAACCCTTCGTTTTGCAAACAGAACAGGGATAACCGTAGCAAAAAACAGCTGGGGCTCCTCCGTAAAGACCACCGTTGAAAAACATGTTGAAAAATCCGGTTTCATCTCCGAAAAACCGAATTTACTGAAAATTGATACTTTTAAAGCATCGGAAGTTTCAGAAAACAGAATCATAGAAAGCATTAAAAAACTTATAGAGCAATAATTATGGAATTAATAAGTCAACACGCAAAAGCTATAATGGAAGAGTGTAAAATGAGAGCAAGGGATAACGGACTTGTCTTTCAGGATGAAACACTTGAATATATCGTTACAAACAGAGATCTTATAAATCTTTCACCCAAAGCAATGATCCCCACTCTCTACAACTACTGGGTAAACGATGTGGAGGTTCTTAAAGGAAGAGGGAAATACAAACTATATCCGTCAAACCCTTATGAAACAGTGATAAATTCACGACCGGCTGTGTCTTTTTACAACGATAACAATCCGGACTGGATGAACATAATGATCTTCTATCATGTAATAGCCCATATAGATTTCTTCCAGAACAACCATCTTTACTCTCACACATGGGGCGATGATTTTGTCGGACAGGCTCTGGCCGACAAACGCCTAATAGAATCTTTTCGATCCCGCCACGGAAGATGGGTGGATTATATAATAGAGTTCAGCCGGGCCATAGACAATATAACAGGTTATTTCTCCCTTCTTTCAAGACATTCATACAAGGGTGAGAAGGACCCTCCTGAAAGACTGGCTTATTATTTTGACATTTTCCTTCAGAAAGATAAAAAGGTTCCTTCCCACGAAATCTTCAAAGAGTCAGAACGCTTCAACAAACTGCTCGATAAAAACAAAGATACTGCAGAATCAGCTTTTTTTGCCGAAGTAAAAGAGCGTTATCCCGAATTTCAGGCAAAATTCCAGAAACACAATGAAAACATAGAGCCCGGTTTTGACGACATCATGGAGTTCATCGCCCGAAAATCACCCTTTCTTGCAAAAGAGGAAAATCAATGGATGCGTTCAGTTATGAATATCATAAGAAACACAGCACTTTATTTCAGCCCTCAGATAAGAACAAAAATTCTCAATGAGGGATGGGCCAGTTACTGGCATGATAAACTTTTCAGAATTGATGAAAGAATTTCAGGCCATGAATCTGCCTACGCAAAAGTCAACGCAAAAGTTACCAGCCTCAGTCGCGTAGGGTTGAATCCTTATGCCATAGGATTGAGAATGTTTCACTACATTGAAGACCTGGGCAACAAGGGCAAAATGTGCTGGGATTTTCAAAAACTGCGGGATGCAGAGCTTCGAAAAAAGTTTGACAACGCTTCGGGAAAAGGCGAAGAAGCCATTTTTGATGTAAGAAGACATTTTTCCGATTTCACAGCGGCCAACACTTTCATAGATCAGGATTTCATGGACAGATACGATCTTTTTGTGGCCGGAAAACATCTGAACAAATCAAGAGGTGTATATCAATATTATATAAAAAGCAGAAAAGCATCAGATTTTAAAAAAATGATTACAGATTCACTTTATCACCCTCCTTTGATAACAGTTGACATGGAAAAAACTTCCGATGACAAACTGAGTCTTGTTCATCATTTCGAAGGGAAACCTCTTGTAAAAGAGTTCATTCCCGGAACCATGCTCGGAATAGAATATCTGTGGGGGGCACCGGTAACTCTTGAAACACATGAACTTGTCAGGAAAAAAGGTAGCAGAAAAATCGAACGAAAAAAAGTGATTTACACAATGAAAAATCGTAAGCTTGAAAAAAAGGATCTCAACGATGAGTGAAACAGACAGACACATAAAGGCTTTGATGGAGCTGAGTTCCATGATGATTGACAGGAATCAGCGTATACCCATATCTTTTTCCCGTTTTTTAAAATACGCTACAAAAGCACCGAAAACTGTTTTCAGAGATATTTTTCAGTTGATGTATGACATGTTCGGACACTATGTCCCTCCGGGCATTGACGAATACGAAGGCAAAGAATCCATAGGTTTCAAAGATTATGACTTTGAAAAGATGTTTCGTGAAAATTGCGACAACCCTTTTTTCGCTGACAGACTTTTTGCCAACAGGCTTGTTGCTCTTATAGACAGATTCAGAAAGGGCAAACTCAGCAATCATATATTTCTTTTCGAAGGCCCTCCCGGTAGCGGTAAAAGTACATTTCTCAATAATTTCTTACTGAAACTGGAACAGTTTACAAGATTGAAAGAGGGTGCTTTTTACAAGACAAACTGGCGTCTTGATGTCGGCAAGCTGGGAGTCCCCTCCGATCTTGTCAAAATGCTCAGCAGAGCTACGGATTACAACCCGGAAGATAACAAAGAGAAACATTTTATATCTTTCAGCTGTCCCAAACATGACCATCCCGTTCTTCAGATTCCCAAACAGCACCGGCACTCTTTTCTTGACCGGATGCTGCCGGATTCCGAATTTAAAAAAAAGCTTTTTACAAGAACAGAGTATGAGTGGGTGTTCAGAGAAATACCCTGCAGCATATGCCGTCAGACATATGAAACTCTTCTTGATGTTATAGGAGATCCCCTTGAAGTTTATAACATGATATATGCAAAACGGGACCATTTCAACCGACAATTCGGCCAGGGGATAAGCATTTTCAACCCCGGTGATCCTCTCCATGTAAAACCGGAAACCAACGAAAATCTTCAGAAAAGACTTAATGATCTTTTCGGGGATGAAAGCATATCCTTCATATACTCTCATCTGGCCAAAACAAACAACGGTGTTTACGCACTGATGGATGTAAAGGAAAAAAATATAAAAAGGCTTATGAATCTTCACGGCATTATATCGGACGGAGTCCACAAAGTAGGTCATGTGGAAGAGCGCATAAAATCTGTTTTCATGGGAGTCATAAATCCTGAAGATCGCAAACATTACGAAAAGATACACTCTTTTCGCGACAGGGTCATAACAGTTAAAATACCCTATGTTCTTGATTACAGGACCGAGGTTTCGATATTTAAAAGCAAATTCGGAGAAAATATAGAAAAAAAATTCCTTCCCCATATACTTCTGAACATAGCCCGTATAATAATCTCTTCAAGACTGAAGAAAGAGTCATCCGCCATAGATGAATGGCTGAAAAACCGTGACAGATACAAAAAATATCTTGATGAAAACAACCTTCTGCTGAAAATGGATTTGTATTCCGGCAACATACCTGAATGGTTATCCGAAGAGGATGTAGGGAACTTTACAAAACCCATACGAAAAAAACTTATTTCCGAAGCTGATAACGAAGGTCATCGCGGATTCAGCGGAAGACAGTCTCTAAATATTTTCAATCAACTTCTTTCAAAACACGGAGAAAAGGGTAAACCTGTAACCATGTCGGATGTAATAAAATTTTTCAAAGCCGAAAACAGCCCCTTTTCCGGTGAAATACCCTCCGGATTCATAGAATCTCTTGAGCGTATGTACGATTACACCGTTCTTCAGGAAATAAAGGAAGCTATTTATTATTACAACAAAAGCCGCATAGCCCGGGACATAAAAAACTATCTCTGGGCAATCAACTTTGAACCGGGAGAAACCACTGAAAGTGCCTACACAGGCGATACAATAGATGTCTCCGATGACTATCTCACAGGAGTAGAAACGCATATTCTCGGGCGCTCTTCCGATGACAACTATCTGAAAACCTTCCGAACGGAAACCCAGAAAGAGTATGTCACTTTCACACTGACCCAGGAGATGAAGCTTGAAGATAAAGACATAGAAAAAACAGAGCTTTATAAAAGTCTTTGTGAAAAATTCAAAAAAAATCTCAAAGAAAACGCCCTGATCCCCTATTTTCGCAACGACAACTTTCGTCGTGCCATAAAAGATTTCAAAACAAAAGATTTTAAATCCTACGATCAACGAATGAAGCGTGATGTAACCCGGTTAATGAAAAATCTTCAGAAAAAATTCAACTACTCCGAAGAGGCTGCCAGAGAACTCTGCATCTACACCCTTGACAAAAAACTCATAGAAAAATACAGTGATAAAAGCTGATACCTGAATCGTTCGATTCTGAGTTAGAAAACATGGGAAAGAATTGTTATTCAGAAGAGTTACACAAAATCTGAGGTTCACCCGGAGGTTACTCGGCGATTTTTGTAATCTCTTAAAGAACAGAAGGCTTTTTCATTTTTCAATGAGAGAGTCGAACGATTCAGGTGATATTAAAATCAGTAACCTTTTTTGATATCAACCACATCCGAAAGTTTTTCCCCACGAAAAAAACGGAGTATGTTTTCCACAACTTCGTCCCAGCGGGAAGAATCGTTGAGAGGAGACGCTCCTCTGTGTGGAGAAAGTATTATATTGTCAAGTTCATGAAAGGGATGCTCCGCTGAATAGGGATATTTTTTTCCGTTGTTGTCCGGCAGGGGATTGTAATCATACCAGACATCTATTGCGGCCGCTTTTATTTTTTTATCACGAAGGGCGTAAAACAGATCTGCTTCCGGTATTATTTCGCCCCGGGCCACATTTATCAGAATCCCTTCACTGCCGAGAAGTTCCAATCGTTTCTTATGGAGCAATCCCCGGGTTGCCGGAGTTACAGGAACAGCCACAACAATAATATCTGATTCATTCAAAAAACTGTTTACAGTCTCCGGGGTATGAAGTGAAGCATCAAGCTCTTTTTTTTGCGTTTCTGTCCAGGAATTTTTAAGTATGGAAAACTCTGCTTCAAAGGCTGAAAGTATTTTATGAACTCCTCTGTTGATATTTCCGTAGCCAAGAAGACCTATTCGTTTTTTACGAATAGGGATAGACGGATCATCATCCTTGAAAACTCTCCATACTCCTTTTTTCAACTTTTCATGTTGAGAAATTATGCGATTGGAAATAGCGAGAAGAAGAGCAACGGCATGCTGGGATACGAAATATCGGTTCCAGTGTGCATTTAAAAGTGTTATCCCGCATTTTTCAATAACAGAGCCGAATTTTTCCGTAACATGCTGAACTCCGGCAAAAGGGATAACATGAACTTTCATGGAAACAGCTTTTTCATAAAATTCTGAGTCAGGTCGGCCATTTACAACGACAGCGGCCTTTTCAACACAGTCAGGATAAGGAGGAGACTGCTTTTTTACAAAATGAAGCTCTATTTTTTCAGGAATCATACTCCTCAACAACCGGCGATCACGAAAACCGTTGGGACCTATGAAAACAACGCTTTTCCCCATGCTGTTTTACCTTACAATTTTTTAAGAAGTCTTTCCTTCTCTTTTTGGAGCTTCTCTTTTTTGTTTTGAAGAGTTTTTTTAAAATTAAGCAACTCATCATCATATTTTGCACTTATCTCATGTTTTTTTGACCTCAGCTCATCCTCCAACCGGGAGATTTTGTTTCTGACACTGTTTTTCACCTGATTAATATTGTTTTTAGCTTTATTGACAGCATCTCTTTTTTCATGTTCTGCATTCGCTATTTTCTGCTCAAGATCATTAAGTTTTTTTTCAAGTCTTTTTCTGGGTTTTCTCTATTT
>JAWOGE010000247.1:0-18931 GCA_046497165.1 bacterium
ACCTCAGATTTTGTGTAACTCTTCTGAATCAGAATTCTTTCCCGTGTTTTCTAACTCAGAATCGAACGATTCAGGTGCAAATAAAATTTCTTTTTCTAAATAATCTGCATAAATTTGACTTTCACTTAAAAACATAGTAATTTGGCATGACTGACTCTTAAAATCATATTTTCACATAAGGAGGATTTACATGACAAAAACAATGTTTTTCGTTTTAACTTTTTTTATTGCAATTTCATGCTCTTCATCAAAATCAAAGTTTGCTGAAAACAACGATGAGGATGTTTTTATTTCTGATGATTCTGAGGGTACAGCTTCTGATGATGATGATGTCGTAACCTCTGATCATGAAGCAATACTGCCTGACAAAGAAAACATGGATACGGATAAAAATAATCAGGATGCAGATTTCGACGAATTGCCTGATAAAGACCCCGGACTATGTGAAAATGAACAGTGTGAAATAGAAGGAGAATGTTTTGATGAAGGTCAAAAAAGTCCTTCTCATTTGTGCCATGTATGTGATGTTTCACAAAACAAATTTGACTGGACCCCTGTGGAATCAGGAACAATATGTCGAGTAAGTTCAGGGGAGTGCGACATTGCTGAAAAATGTGACGGCATAAGTGGAAACTGCCCTGAGGATATGTTTAAACCTGTTGACGAACCCTGCGGAGATTCGTCGGATACAGAGTGCGACAAACCCGACAGTTGTGACGGCTACGGTGTCTGTAGAAAAAACTATGTTGAAGAGTTCACAGAATGTACAGATGACGAAGATGATTGTAACGGACCTGAAAGTTGTGACGGTTCGGGAAGTTGTATTTCTCAGGGACCGGATGTGATATGCGGAGACAGGGAAGTCTGCAACCCTGACAGCGGAGAATGTGTCTGTGATGAAGACAACAGTTTTTTCATCTCTCCTGATAAAACATTTTGTGCATTTGCCGGAAACAATGTCTATCCCACAAAACAATCAAAATGCTACAATGCAACGGAAGAGATTGCATGTCCAACCTATGAAAGCGGGCTTCCTTTTTTCGGTCAGGATGCTCAATATACAGACAATCCATCGACTTTTACAATCAGCGGGGATTCGCCCGATCAGGTTGTGACAGACTCCCTTACAGGTCTGACATGGGAACTGGATTTTGATGATACCAAAAGAGACTGGAGCTCCGCAAAACATTATTGCACATCTAAAGGAAACGACTGGAGACTACCGACTATTAAAGAACTTATGACAACACTTCATTTTGATCATTCGGCTCCTGCCTGTGACCCAGAATACTGTCCAGGCTATTCCGGATATTTCTGGTCATCAACTGAAGACATTGAAGACTCTTCCAAAGCTCTGAATATTTATTTTTACACCGGAGATATAAGATCTGAAAACAAAACTGAAAATGATGCTGTTTATGTAAGATGTGTTAAAGGAACCCCCTTTAATCCCACAGGAACAATTTCAGTAAATGAAGATGTCAGTGAACCCGTTGCCACTGATTCCATGACAGGACTTTCCTGGACCAGAACCATGGCTGATACCGCAACATGGGAAGAAGCTCTTGACGGATGTGAAACTCTTAACTACAGTGGACATGAGGACTGGAGACTTCCAAATGTTCACGAACTTCTTTCAGTGATAAAATACAACTCAACTTCAGGTACTACAGAACTTCCAAACATTGAAACCAATCTTTCTCACTGGACATCTACAACTTACAGCGGCCTTGAAACCGGTGCATTTTATTTCTCTTTTACAAGTGGAAAAAATGCCAGAAGAGGAAAGACACATAACATCAAATATGTTTGCGTAAGATAAATTCAGCAAGTTATAACACATAACTCTTGTAAAATTCTTATATCGCCCTTTTATCTTCACAGAAACGATCCTGAACAGTTTCTACATTTAGTAAAATACCTGAAAAAAACCGGTATTTTAAAAAAAGAGGACGAAGTCATCATTTTTCAATGAGAGAGTCAGACGGTTCAGGTCTTATAAAGAATCTTTATTTCTTGACTTTCTCATCAACAGACTTAGCATGAAGTAGCTGTTCCGCCTTGTGACAGAAATTTTTTGTCACAACAACTTAAAAGGATTGACATGATACCTGCGAAAGCACATTTTATATGGCTCGGAAAAAAATTCCCCTGGCTTCACGCACTCGCTATACGCTCATGTTGCGAACGCGGAGGATTTGAAAAGGTTGTTCTTCACTGTTCTGATGATTTAAGTGATTCAGCTCACTGGAACTATGTTTCCGTATGTAAAAATTTTGAATTCAGAAAGATCAACCCTGAAAAAGTTCTCAAAGCTCCCGACAAATACGGAGAAGACCTTACAGAGCTTTATTCAAGACTTTCATGGCCTGCCTCAAAGGTAAATATGCTCCGGGCAGCCATTCTCGCTGTAGAGGGTGGGGTCTATCTGGATATTGACACCGTCACAGTTGCATCTATGAAAGATATTCTTGAATCTTCCGGAGTTTTTTTCGGAGAAGAACGGATTGTTTTCCCGGAAAAAGTTGTTAATTCAAGGCGTCCAGATATAAAGGCACTTGCTTATATTAAAACAGCTTTCAGAGATCTGTGTAGACGCCGTCGTGACGGATGGAGAGCTTTCAGAAAATGGGAACATCACTATCATCTTGCGGCCAACAATGCAGTCATAGGTTCTGAAGCCGGACATCCTTTTGTCATGGAGATGCTTAAAAGAATGGTTTCCATGCCCGAAAAACGCCGGACAGTTCGTTACGCTCTCGGCACTCATCTTCTTCAGCAGGCAAAAGCAGACAATAAAGACAGCTCTGTCAAAGTGCTTTCTCCCAGATATTTCTATCCTCTCGGACCCGAAATATCTCAGCACTGGTTTCGAAAAAATACCACGGCAAAGATTTCTGACATTCTTTTTCCTGAAACCAGAATAATTCACTGGTATGCGTCGGTGAGAACAAAAAAGATCGTTCCTCTGATAAACCCTGAAACAGTTGCTGAATGGAAAGACTCTATACCTATATGCGAACTTGCCGCACAGTTTCTACCCCGGGAAAACAAACAATGAGCGGATTCTGAAATGGCCACCGGGAATCCTTTTCGTACAGCATCTTTTTCCAACGAGTTCCTGCCGTATTCTCAAAGCTTTATCTATCTGGAACTTACAAATCATATAAGATACCGTGTGGAAGCTTTTGCCAGAAAACGCAAATCCGAAAAACACTTTCCCTTCGAACCTGTCCATACAGCAGGAAACGGAAATGGAATAAAAGCTGCAACAAAAAGATTTTTATATACCACAATACGCCACTCCGGGAATTTTTCGAAAATCTTCAAAAGCAGACCTTTTTCTCTGATACATGCCCAGTTCGGCCCTTCAGCAGTTTATGCGGAACCTTTTGCAAAAAAATACGACCTGCCGCTTATCTGCACTTTCGGAGGCATCGATGTTGCGGCACTGGAAGCTCCCTTGTTAAAAAAACCAGACTACTGGTTCTACAGAGTTCATGCACCTTCCATGTTCAAAAGAGTGGACAGGGTTCTTGCTGTTTCAAAAAATCTTGCAGATCGTCTTGTTGCCGTGGGAATGCCAAAAGATAAGGTTCATGTTTTTTACCGGGGCATAGAGATCCCGGAATCTGTTCCTGAAAGAAACAGGACTTCCGACATGCCCGCAGAGTTTCTTATGGTGGGTCGCCTCGTGGAAAAAAAGGGGTTCTTCTACGGTCTGAAAGCTTTTGCAGAAGGCATAAAAGAGGGGAAAAAGGCAAAAATGCACATCATCGGTTCAGGCCCCATGGAAAAAAATCTTAAAAACAGCGTCCGGAAAAATAATATTGAAAAACATGTCTCTTTTTCGGGTCAGCTTTCTCAAAAAGAGGTTTTTTCCGCCATGAATAAAGCCGACATTCTGATTGTTCCCAGTATAACCCCGGCCGGAGGCGATACGGAAGGAGTCCCCAATGTTATAAAAGAGGCAAATTCCCGTGCTCTTCCCGCCGTGGTGAGTAATCACGGTGGACTTCCGGAGGTGGTAAATGACGGGATTACAGGGTTTATAACTGCTGAAAAAGATATTCGAAAACTCAAAGATCGGATGTTTGAACTTGCTGGAAACCCTTCATTGAGAATAGCTATGGGAAAAGCCGCCAGAAAGTTAATGTGTCGTGATTTTGACATAAAATCAAAAATAAGTGTGCTTGAAAACCATTACGACGATGTTTTCCATTCATACTATGCCAGCAGGAGAAAAAGCCGATGAATGACAAAGATATGAAAACAAAAATAGCGAAGGGAACTCTTGTCAACTTTCTCGGAATTATCGCAAAACTTTTGACCCCTCTTTATTTTATTGTAATTACACAGTTGTACGGACCCGCTGTGGTGGGTGTTTACCTACTGGCAAACACCATCATCGAAATGGGCATAAATTTCACATTTTCCGGATTCAAAGACGGAATACTGCTATACACCTCCCGACATGTGGAGATAAAAACCGAACACGACATCATATACCGGGTAATTGTAAACGCTTTTTTCGTAATTTTTATTCTGTTTGTTGTTGCCGTTACATTGGCTTATACTGCGGGGCCTTGGATTGTCTCCGAATATTTTGAACACGAAGGGCTTGCAAATGCACTAAAAATAATGTCAATTTCACTACCCTTTCTGGCCATTCCTCAGATAACCGTAGCTGCAACCAAAGCAAAGATGATAATGAAATATGATGTTATTTTAATAGGGACACTTCGGCCGCTTTTAATGATGCTCATAGCAATAGGCATGTATTTTGTAAAACCGGGAATTGCGGGAATTGCATCAGCTTATCTTGTCAGCAATATAATTGTAACTGCTGTTGCCCTGCCTATTTTCAATCATCACTTTTCATTTCAAGAGTTGTTCAAACGCGTTCGTAATTTCAGATTTTACCCACCCCTTTTATCATTTTCTCTGCCTCAAAACCTTAATATGACTCTCACCTATTTCACTTCGGGAGTCAGTGTACTCATGCTCGGGACACATGATATCAGCAAAGCTCTCATAGCTTTTTACGGCACAGGAGCCGAAATAGTACGGCAGGTAAAGCAGGTTAAAATAGCTTTCTCAACCGCTTTTACACCTGTGATTTCAAGGCTTCATCGTGAAAACAGAATGAAGGAACTTGAAGTTTACTATTCTCAGATAACCCGCTGGATAGTTTCCATAGTCGGTCCGGTTTTAATTGCAGGACTGGCATTCAAAGAACAGTTTCTTCTTGTTTTTCATGAGACATATACCTATGATTCATCTTTTATGATAGTTCTTTCGCTTGGAACTTTTGCCGGATGTGCTTTCGGCATTGCAAACAACATGGTTGTAATGACCGGACATTCACTTATGAATCTCATAAACAGTCTTTTTGTGGGCGGAGCAGCTTTTCTTTTCAACTGGCTTTTTATTCCAATCTGGGGACTTGAAGGTGCAGCGGCAGCCACATCTCTTGCTTTTATAACCAATATAAGCATAACAAACATTGAAATATATCTGCTTTACGGAATTCACCTCAGGCTAAGTCATGTATATAAACCATTCCTTTCATGTATCATAGCGTCCATTGTTTTTCTTGCAGTACAGGCTCTTCCAATGGAAGGAGTTGTTATGAGTGCCATTACAGCCGCTTTTTCACTGGGAACTTTTGCTATTTCGATGTTGATTATGGGTGTTCCTGAAGAAGACAAAGCCGTACTGACTTCTTTTGTCAATAAAAAGAAAGGGAAACAATGAAAAATAATCTTATAACTCTCCTTGTGGATTACAAGGAGGAATTTTACTGTCCCCATCGAAACACATCAATTGCAACAGATACTGACAAACTGGCTTCCATTTTCAAAAAAGCCGGGTACAGGCTCGAAGTGCGTAATTTCTGTGACATTAATTTTTCCGAAGAAAATTATAAAAACCGAAAAATTCTCTATCAATCTTCACAGGATTTCGGACTGTTTTATAAAAGTTACATAGAAGACATCCTTCTCGGACTTCACTATCAGGGGGCCCGTCTCATTCCGGATTTCGAACATTTCAGAGCACATCACAATAAAGTTTTCATGGAAATATTCAGAAATATTGTTGAATGTCCGGAAATTAAAAATCTGCCGTCAAGACATTTCGGAACTTATGAAAGTTTTGAGAAAAAAGCGGATGATTTTGATTATCCGGTTGTTTTCAAACTTGCCGAAGGCGATACATCAAAGGGTGTGCGACTGCTTAAAAACTCCGAAGAAGCTCGTAAAATTGTTAAAAAAATGACAAGAATAAAATCTCTGAAAGATATTCACGAAAATATAAAAAGATCCTGGATTGTTAAAAATTTTGTAAAAAACAGTTACTGCAGAAAAAAATTCATCATACAAAAATTCATCCCCGGGCTGAAAAGTGATTACAAAGTACTTGCAATGGGAGAAAAATTTTATGTCATGAAACGCCTTGTCCCGGAAAATGACTTCCGTGCCAGCGGTTCCGGAACGCCTCTGCAATGGCCGGAAAAACCGCCTGAAGGGCTTCTCGACACCGTATACAAAATTTTTAAAGCCTTTAATGCTCCCGTTGCCTCCCTTGATATGATGTGCGACGACAAAAATTACTATCTCGGAGAGTTTCAATTTGTCAGATTCGGAACCAAAGCTCTCATGAGGTCACCGCATTATTTCATACAGAAAGATAACAGCTGGGAACTAAAAAAAGAGAGATCCGACTGGGACACCGTACTGGCAGAGGCACTGTTGAAATATTTCGATGGAAACAAATGATTCAGGTATTATTTTTTCCATCTCAGACATGTGTCTGGAGCATCATTTTCAAGATAGCCATAGTGCCTTGCCATCCAGTATGTTACAATATAATCAAGCCCGGGATAAAGAAGAGTCAGCCCTTCCGGAGCTTCTTCTTTAAGTTTCCATGGATTTCTTTCCCAAATAAATCCCGCAGGAATTCGATCTTGTACATCTATTGCTGTTTTTGAAAGCCCTTTGCAATTCGGATTTTCTTCATATTTTCCTGTATTATCAATGGAGACAGCAATATATGGAGGTGGGGGAAATTGCTTGAGCTGATCAGTATGTGCTGCTATTATAGGATCTGTATTATCTGCCGGATTTGCAAGAACTGCATAAAGATAGGCAAAAAATACATTTTTATGATCGTGAACTGCTGACCACATTCTGTCTCTGAACACATTGTCTCTTAAAAAAGCTTTTTTTATAGGCTCATCTTCCAATCTAACCCAGTTGAAAGCCGGCAGAAATGCAATATTAAGGCCATGATAACTATCTCCACACTTGTTTGAATTTTCCCATCCTTCGGCCATTCCAGACCACTCGAAATACATTTCGTTGTAATGTTCGAGTAGAGCCTGCCGTCTTCCCTCATAACCGGGAACATCTTCTGTAACTTGCAGTGCTATTCTGAAAATTGAAGCAAGCTGAATTGCCTGACTTCTGAGATATATATCGGGTATCCATCCGAATCCAGGAACTTTTCTGATATAAATTGAAGGATTTGGCCAAAAAGTAAGCATCCCGTCATCCTGCTGTTCAAAGGGATCTGTCTGTATCGTCACAGTAGGGTTTCCCGTAGGAGTTTCATGTTTGTTATAAACAGCATACTGAACTTCAACCTGAGTCGGCACGGGGACATTGCCGTTAATACTAAACATAATTGTTCTCGTCTTTTTTTCCATCAACTGTTCAGCAAAATCAACGATATTTCTTCTTATAATTTCTTTAATCTCCTCATTTTTCAAGATATCATAAGCTATTGAAAGCCCAAACATGACACCTTGGTACTGGTCACGACTTATGTCTCCTTTCCAGTTCCACAGCTCCCCTTCAAATTCAAAGTTGAACTGATTTTCAGGGTCATCCTTCGGGAACTCAAATACTTTTTGAATATGAGAAGGACTATCATGCGGAGCTGCAAATCTTGCAAGATAACCTTTGTTCCCTGAAATCCTCCACCAAAAATCAAGAGTACGGATACTTTTTTCAATTTGCTCAAGTGCATCGGGAGCTTTTGTTGTTTTATATCTGAAAGCTTCCGCCGCAATATATGTTCCAACCCATATAGGAGCATCTCTCACCCCTCCGGGTTGAATAACTGTTTCAAAAGTTTCATCGGTATAATATGTTCGGAAAACCCCCTGAAGATGCATCGTTTTTTCACGCATGAGTGCCGTATAAGTTCTTGCACGGTTATGCATGTTTCCTTCACCATCATCGATCTCTTCTATCCATGTACTGTTTTTATCGTCCCAGAGAGTACATCTTCCAAGTTCCGATATCTCTCCTACCGCACAAAGATCTACACAACTTGGCAGAAAATCTTCGTCATAAAAAACATTTGCATCACTATCATATTTACTGCCTTCATCGTCTGTTTTTGAGTCCTCATCGAAAAATATTTCATCATAGTCATAATAGGAAACATCTTCATCGACATTTCCATCAGTTTCAGTTTCGGATCTGTTTGTATCGTTTCCATTTTCAGGAAAACTGACATCATTATCGTTAAAAATTTCTTCCTCACTGTTATTCCGGGAATTTTCTGACGAACAAGATATCAAAAAAATTAATGTAACAAAAACAACACCGCTTAAAATTGATCTTAAATATAAACACACTTTTTTCTCCCTAAAAATATATTCACAAATAACATTGTAATATAATATTATAAAAAAACAAAAAAGAAAGTGTTATTTTTTAGATAGTGTAACCTGAATCGTTCGATTGGTAGTGTAACATAGTTTCTGTAAATTAATTTTACTCTGAAGAGGAGGTGTTTGAAATGAACTTGAAAAAAAGGACCAACTCTGCCATCCTTCTAATGGAAAATTTAAAACAGAAAAGGAAGCAGGAGATGACCCGAAGAGATTCTAACACATTGATCGACGCTGTAAAGATTGTAGAGGAGTTCGGCTTTGATGGATTGGAGAAAGCGGTGGCGATACTGCTCAACAAAGCAATGAAGACGATGTGCACAGTTTCCGCTGTTTGCAGTAAACATCAACAAGTTTTAACAACATAAAGTGTCTCTTTCTATATATTTCCGTTATTTTCAGATAATTTCTTCAATAGTAAAAATTGGTTCAGGAATATATTTCCGCTACAAAACCAGCCGATTCAATTTTATTCACCAATTTTCTGATGATAGACGAGCACATCACTTTCCAAAACAAGTGTATCCACAGAAACATCTCCAGAACCGGGAACTCCATCAATAGAAAAATCCCTAACAGTGATCGGACCGGCAAAATTGCCGTTGGTGTATCCAGTTTGTTCAAATCTGCTGACAAACCAGTACATCGTGGTTCCTGCAGGATGCACAACTTCTATGTCACACGGCATATCACATGATAAAAGATCATCAAATTTCAGACTGATTACAACGATGTTCGTATCCATAGGTCCCGAGAAAGACTCTTCAATCCGAACTTTTACTTTGTCCGCGTAATATCCAAGTTCAGGCCTTCCGAGCTTCGTGAACCGTTTCGGGAAACGATCTTCTCTCCGCACAATGACCGCCCCGCTCACATCGGAAGTGTTATCATCTTTCCGTATAAAAGAGTAACGCACCGTTGAAAACGGTGTCGATTCATCTGTGGAATCGCCGGAATCACCACTATTCGCCGTATTGCCAGTATCAGAATCATCGCCACTGTTTCCTGTATTCGCAGAATCGCCGAAATCATCTGCATCAGATAGATCTCCTGTATCAGTGGTATTGGTGCTATCACTCATATCTGCAGATTCGGTGCCTTCTCCCGCATCATCATCACTCTCTTCAACACTATCTCCAACATCTCCATTTCCAGATCTATCTTCGGTGTCAGCGTACACAACATCCCCATCTCCCGTTATATTTCCCCCCGGATAACGGGTTGAACTATTTCCGCAAGAAAAAATACAAACAGCTGAAATAACAAGAAGTGTAGAAAATAAAAATCTCTGTATCATATCAAAAGACTCCGTCGGTTGTTCAGTGATATATACACACTCACTGCCTAAATAGTTACATCATGCTGATAGTCAGCAGTCACCTGACTTCGCTGAACAAAACTAATAAGAGTCTGAAATAACTAAGCCAAACTAATTATTTCAGCATCACTCATTATTTTCCTGAAAAAACTTTTATTCAACCTAAACAACACGATTATTTGAGTAATATCTGAGTCGTCCGATTCTCTCATTGAAAAATGAAAAAGTCTTTTTTACGAAAAGACGCATCTAAAAAAGAAAGATTACAGAACACCCCTCAGAGCCTCCAGACGACTTCTGTTCGGAAAAATCATTATATTCATCTACAGAATCTTCATCTGTTAAAACTGTATCGTTTTTCTCTTTTCCAGAAGTGTCAGCATCGGTGAACTCATTATTCTCACCGTCATAATCAGTCTCTTCATAAACATCTGAATCGTTTTCAATTTTATGGTCATCATCTGTATCGCTATTATCGGTATCGGGGATTTCATCTTCATCAGGCTCTTCCTCAATTTCATCGGGAGTAAAATCAACGCTCAAAGTGTACTCTCCCGGAAAATCAACACCGGAACTTCCTGTAAAACTGTCAACGATTATATACCAGGTTCCGGCTTCAATATACTCTTCTATTTCTTTATCCGCCCTATCTTTGCAATCTACAGCCATACCCTCTTCATTTACAGTAAGAGAGCTCAGAAGATGAACATCACAATCTATCCCTTCACTTTGGACATCCGTAACGGAAATGGAGAGGTCTCCCTGAACATCTGTCTGAAATTTATAAATTATTTCAGGCCCCAGCTCCATTTTTTCAGGAGCGGCACTACAGGAATGAAACTCCTTTGAAATAGCTATGCGTGTATTGTTTTCATCGGTAAACGGAAAGTTGTTTATTATTATTGGATTGTCTTTTGTTCCGGCAGAAAAATCATCGACAATATTATCATAGCGAACGGGAATATAGTCATTTAGATAGCTCCATGTAACTTTACGGAAAACCGCTTTTCTGAAACTTCCTCCGGCTGCTTCCATTATCACCGGACTTCCGTCATGTGCCGTATAAACATACATTACAATGTGGCTGCTTGCTTTGTTAAAAGCATCACCTCTTTTTATGTCTGAGACATTTATTTCCGAAGATATCTGGTGAATGGTGCTCGTTCCGTATTTAGTCGTCTGATCCCACGCCAATGAAACATAGCCTGAACAATCCACTCCTGTGACACACCACAAAACACCATCAGAAGAATAGGAACCTGCTCCATAACCGTCCGCCAAGTTTTGATCGAACTGTTCGACAGTATCAAAACCACCCCACTTATAGGCAACTCCTATGTAATTGCCTGCTGAATAATAGGAGGAATATCCCGCTGAACAGGACGCATGCGTATTGATATTTTTGCACTCCCAGTGATGACGGGTATGTTCATCTGCGGTCAAAATTGCTTTTGTTCTTTCTGTTTCTGCAAAAACATCTGAAAACATCAGAAACAGAACTGATATAAAAATAAGTTTTTTCATTCAGAGCCTCCCCGGTATATTTCAAGACCGGAACTGACGGTGACAATCATGAATATTTCACCGCTGTCAGTAATAAAAATATCATTTTCGGGATGATATAGTTTTTGCTGAGGCAGATTGACAAGCCTGAGAACCTTGCCGTATTTATCGGTTTTAAGCCAGTATCTTTCAACATTTATTCGCTTTTTTGTGTCTGTAGAAACTTTTTCCGCAAGCATATGCAGATTGTTTTCATCGTCTTTCTTTAAAAATATTAAAGACTTAACCCCTGACTGCATAAAATTCATAATCAAAGTTTTACCTGCATTTTTTTTGACGACAAAAAGTGAGTCTTTTTTTCTTAAAAAGATAATCTCAGACGACTGCTTCAATTCAGACTGACTCAAACTTTTCGGATCAAAAGTTTTTGAAAAAGGTATATACCTGATATTCATAAAAGAATCACGATCAATAACAAGATATCTGTTTTCAAGATGCTCCTTTATGAACACATCTTTGTCCGATACAAAAAAATTCATGGGGCCGTCATACATGGAGTCTTCATTAGGAGGAGTAATCAGTTTCAATTCCCCTTCATCATCTCCCCAGGAAATAAAAGAAGATTTTAAAATTCCGTCTTCAGCCTCTGAAAGATTAACCGACACCTCCGAAGCCAAAATTACATAAAAAGGACAAAAAGCAAAAAACACTGTAGTTAATATTTTTATCATTACATTCCCCTGTGAAAAGTTGATGTGCCTAAGACTTATATGCGTAGAATTATAAGTTTTTTCCCGGATAAGGTCAAGTAAATCTGCAGAAAATACGGGAAACAGGCCTCAAAAAGTAAGTAAACAACTGAAAACCCGTTAAAAATAGACGGTTTTGGTGTTTTTTCTGATTACAGACAATCACGGTGGAGAGATAAACACGGACAGACAGGTCAATCGATCTCAACCGGGTCCGGAAAAAAAAGTTTATCTTTGTTTTTTATGATATAATCACAATCGGCGGATTCAGGGATACGAACCTGCTCCCAGATATTTTCACTGGATGAATCCATTATGTTTGTTGTCTCCTGAAGAGCATTTTTTATAAAATCACTGTCGCTTTTAAGAACTTCCTGCTCATCTGTCCAGATAACCGTACCGGAAATTCTGTCTTTTGATATAACTCTGCCTGTAAGTTCATGGGATATTTTTTGAACGGTATGTATCACCCCGTTGACAATGGTTGTTTTAACAAGAGATCGTAACCCGGGTTCTCCGTCATTATCCCAATCCTCCACATCAGAATGTTCCGGAGATACCGGAAGAGTATATTTTTCAGGATCTGAATAGGCGTTTTCATCTATGCTTCTAACCTCCCAGTAAACAGGTTGATAAAAAAATATCTCTCCGCTTCCATCCATCTGAATTTCAGCTTTTTTATTCTGAACCCTCAATGCTTCAACATAGGTTTCGGGAATAAGAAGGTTCATCATCTCTGTATTGTTGGCTATCTTTATGTGACAGATTTTTGATTCAATTTCAATGGTACTGCCTTTCATTTGCTGAAAAACAATAAAATATGTCCTAATCCACCCGGAAGCGTTGTCAAAAGTGTAAACTTTGGCCTTTGAAGAGTACCAGTGTTTCTGTGCCCAGACACCGGACATATCGGGAAACTCTCTTTTTTCAGGTAAAGAATCACCTTCATGGTTTTCAGAATAATCAACTTCTTCATCATTTAAAATATCATTTTCAGATTCTGTAAAAAAATCAACCGGATTGTCGTAATCAGAGTCATGGTGAGCAGAAGATTCCGAATCATGAAGGCTCTTTTTTGCTTCATTTCCCGTTGTGCCGGAACAGGTGTTAAACAAAAAAACTATTAAAATAATTTTAAATATTGAAACAAACATAAAACTCACATAAATTACAAGAGATCTTTCCCCACAACTCCCAATAAAAGAACCCTACCCCGCATGTTTCCGTTTCATACGGACACTTAATAATATCAACAAGGACAAAACAGGCAATTTTTTATCCCGCATATTTTACCCTGAATCTTCCGAATCTTTCATTGAGAGATGCAAGCGATTGTAAAATTTCTTTACAAACAACCAGTCCTGTTTACAACTTTTTTTATTTGAAAATAATTTCACACATCATATCAACATGTTGCAAAGGCATGGTTTTTGCTTAACATGGGCGCGATTGTTATGTTGTACATATGAAATATTGAAATTCGGATTGTAAATTAATTTAAAATATTTGGAGGAAAGATGTCAGAAAGAAAAAAAAACCGTAGAGAGTCAATTGCAATTGTCGGTATAGCTAACCGTTTCCCCGGAGAAGCTTCATCCTCAGAAAAACTTTGGAAAAATCTGAAAAATCGTGTGAATGGAATTACTGACATTCCTAAAAACCGCTGGGATTATAGAAAATATTACGATGAAAACCCTGACATTCCAGGTAAGATGTTTGTCAAAAGAGGAGGATTTCTTAAAGAAGATATCGATACTTTCGACCCTCTTTTCTTCGGTATGTCACCTCGTGAAGCCGCAGTGGTCGATCCTCAGCAGAAACTGCTTCTCGAAGTTGCCTGGGAGGCTGTGGAGGATGCGGGTCTGACCTTTGATGAGTTTACAGGTTCCCGTACCGGTGTTTTTGTGGGCGGATTCACTCTGGACAACAAACTGCTGCAACTGGGAAGTCTGAACCGTGACATAATAAACTCTCATACAGCCACAAGCTCAACAATGGTGATAATGTCCAACAGGATATCCTATCTTTTCAATCTGAAAGGACCGAGCTTAACCATGGATACCGCCTGTTCATCTTCCGTTGTTGCGACTCATTATGCAGTTTCAAGCATTCGCAACGGAGATTGCGACATGGCTGTCGTAGGTGGGGTAAATGTAATGTTGAAACCGGAATACCCCATAGCCATGTCCAAGGGCGGTTTTTTGAGTAAACATGGCTATTCCAAAGCTTTTGATGCTGACGCAGAAGGTTATGTAAGAGCTGAAGGTGCGGGAATGATTCTTCTCAAACCTCTTTCCAGAGCGGTTGAGGATGGAGACGATATAATCTCTGTAATTCTTGAAACAGGTGTGAATCAGGACGGACAGACATCCGGCATATCGCTTCCCAATCCCGATGCCCAGAGAGATCTCATAAGAGAGGTTTGCGGGCGTGCAGGTGTGAATCCCGAGAAAATTGATTATTTCGAAGCTCACGGCACCGGAACAAAAGCGGGTGATCCCGCTGAAATAGGAGCTCTTTCCGAAGTCATAAAAAAACGGGATAAAAACAAACCCTGCTATGTCGGCTCAATAAAAAGCAACATAGGACACCTTGAAGCCGCCGCCGGTGTTGCGGGAATAATTAAAGCTTCACTTGTATTGAAAAACGGAGAGGTTCCGCCCAATCTTCATTTCAACAACCCCAATCCCGACATAGATTTTGATAGTACAGCCCTGGAAGTCCCTGTGGAGATAAAAAAACTCGATGAAAACAGTACCGAACATTACGCCGGCGTAAACTCTTTCGGTTACGGTGGCACAAACGGTCATGTGCTGCTGAGCTCACCTCCGAAGAAAAAAAGCAGAGCTGTTGCTGTGGATCTGAAAAAAATGCGACTTTTCCCTTTTTCAACACGGGGAGAGGAAGCTCTCAGAGACAGAGCACGACAGTATGTGGATTTTCTTGAAACCGGCGATGTTTCCATGCGAGACCTTGTCCATTCACTTTCCAGCAGGCGTTCCCACTTCAAAAACCGTCTTGTATGTGCCGCAAATTCAGACGCTGAACTCATAGAGCAGCTTAAAACATACGCCGAAGACGGCTTTGCTCCAGGAGTCATGGAAGATGTCGCCAAAGGTTCGGGCAAGCTCACTTTTGTTTTCACCGGCATGGGGCCTCAATGGTGGAAAATGGGACGGGAGCTTTATGAAAACGAACCTGTTTTCAGAAAAGAGGTAGATGAGTGTGACAAAATTTTTATAAAATATTCAGGATGGTCCATAAAAGAGGAGATGCTCAAAAGTGAAACCCGATCCCGCATGAAAAGCACTGAAGTGGCTCAGCCTGCAAATTTTGTTCTTCAGGCCGGCATATTCAGACTTCTTGAACATTACGGTGTGAAACCTGATGCTGTTGTGGGTCACAGTGTGGGCGAAGTCTCATCCGCCTACGCTTCGGGAGCTCTTTCCAGAGAGGATGCGGTTCTTGTGAGCTATCACAGAAGCAGACTCCAGTCAACATGTGCAAATCAGGGTGGAGGAATGCTGGCTGTAGGTTTTTCAGAAAAAGAAGCGGAAAAAGCCATTGCAGATTACGATGATATATCTGTCGCCGCCATCAACAGTGCGGACACAGTGACTCTTTCCGGAGAACTCTCATCACTTAAAAAAGTTTCTGCCATTCTTGAAGACAAAAATATATTCAACAAGTTCTTAAATGTTGAAGTCGCCTATCACAGCCCCCACATGGACTCCATAGAAAAAGAGTTGAAAGATGTGCTTTCCGTGCTTTCACCCTCCGAAACCGATGTTCCTCTTTACGCCACTGTAAGTGGAAAAAAAATTGACGGCAAAAAGCTCTCCTCTGAATACTGGTGGAGTAACGCAAGAAATTCAGTTCGTTTCGCCGACGCACTGAATAGCATACTCGATAACGGGGAAACCGATTTTATTGAAATCGGGCCGCATCCTGTACTCAGAAATGCCATTAAAGATGTTCTAAAGCTAAGAAAGTCGGAAAGCAAAACCATGCAGACTCTGAACAGAAAAACCGACGAATACAGAACTTTTTATGAATCTCTCGGAAAACTTCACGCAACGGGACACCCCCTGAAATGGAGCTCTTTTTATTCCGAAGGTGCCGCCTACATAAAACTTCCCTCCTATCCGTGGCAGAAAGAACATTACTGGCATGAAACAGATATGTCCCGTGAAGAGAGATTGGGAAGGGACAGCTATATCTACTTCAACGAGAGTCTCAGAACTCCTGATCCCACATGGAAAGTGGAGATAAATCCATATCTCTTCCCCTATCTCAATGACCACAAAGTCAACGGTTCGGTAATTTTTCCCGGTGCAGCCTACACCGATGTGGGAATAGCCATGCATGATGAGATTTTTGAAGAAAAATCCTGTACCGTGGAAAATTTGAAATTTCACAATGTACTTTCTGCTGAAGGGAAAGACAATCCACTAATGATTTCCCGCTATGATGAAAAAACTTCAGTTTACAAGGTTTTCAGCCGGGAGAAATCTCAGGAAAACGGTGCATGGAGACTCAACGCAGAGGGCCGGATACTGCAGAAACCTTTAAATCATAATCTCCCCGAAGTTGATGTTGATGCTGAAATGAGTTTTTGTCCCGAAGTTCTCGACTCTTCGGATTTTTACGAAATGCTTGAAGGTATGGGCCTGAATTACGGGCCCTATTTCAGAGCTGTTAAAGAGGTTCGAAAAAGTGCGTACAGAGTTTTTACAAAAATAGGTGCTGACGAACGCATAAGAGAAAACCGT
Source organism: bacterium (assembly GCA_046497165.1). Taxonomy (GTDB): domain Bacteria; phylum UBP6; class UBA1177; order UBA1177; family JAWOGE01; genus JAWOGE01. The sequence goes on from JAWOGE010000247.1 coordinate 17,026, forward strand.
AATGAATACCTTCTCCACCCCACAATTCTTGACGCTGCTTTTCAATCTTTTGTGGCAGTTGTAGCTGACAGTGAGAACAACGACCCCTTTGTTCCGGTAAGCATTGAAAGAGTGGATTTCCATTCCCGTCCTCATTTTGAATGTATGAGTTGTGCAAAAATAACAGAACGAACAGACAGAGAGATTAAAGGTGATATAAAAATATTCAATGCCGACGGAACTGTCTGTGCGGAAGTTCACGGACTCAGCTGCAGAGCTGTACGGGGTTCGGCAAGTGAAAGCAGAAACATCGAGGAGTTTTTTCATGTTGCAAACTGGAAATATTCAGACCCGGTGGATGCAGATAATGCTGAAAACGCTGAGGTAGTTCTGTTTTCCTACAACTCAGATTTAAGTAAAAACTTAATAAAGACCCTGAAAAAAAGAGAGATCTCTCACTTGATAATCAAAAATGGCGAAAAATTTGAAAAGAGAGCTAAAAACACTTATACACTGAACACCTCCGACGAAAATCATCTGCAAAAACTGTTTAAATCCGAACCTGACATAAACACGGTAATCCATGCCGGACACACAGAAAAATCAGATTTTTCCATGGAAAAAACACTTGACGCAACAATGAATTTTGTTTCTGTTGTAAAGGCTGTGGAAAAAAGTAACTCCAATGATAAGATGAAGTTTTCTTTCGTTACAAGAGCTGCCGTACCGGTGGAAAAAGAGGGGGAAGCCGTGAACCTGAACACCACCGGTGTTACAGCTCTCGGACAGCTTGTGGAAAATGAAATTCCCGGTTTCACCGTGAAAATGATCGATCTCGATACAGAGGAAAAAGAGGATGAAGCTGAACTCGTTGTAGACGAATCACTCAGTGATGACGGTGCCGGAGATGTTGCTTACAGAGATGAAAGACGGTATGTAAAACACATTGAACAATATGAGACTGAAGAGAAAGATGGCGATGATTTTGAAGAGATTAGCACAGATGAGCCTCTCTCTGTTAAAATGGAGGAAACGGGCAAGCTTGAAAGCTTTGTTTTTGAAACCTCAGAGCGGAAAAAACCGGAGAAAGATGAGGTTGAGGTCAAAATATACAGTTCCTCCCTTAACTTCAAGGACCTTCTCAAAGCCTACGGACGCATAGATCCTTCTGTTCTTGAAGGAACCTACTTTGGAAACGGAATAGGTATGGAGAGCAGCGGAATTATAACTGCAGTGGGTGAAAATGTTACAGATTGGAAAGTGGGAGATGAGGTTATTACTCCGGTCAGGGGAAGCAGCTTTAGAACATATGCAACTGTGCCGACAATTTTTGTGGTTCCCAAACCGAAAAACATCTCTTTTGCACAGGCTACAAACTGCATAGGTTATCTCACCGCATATCGTTCTCTTGCGGAAATAGGTCGTCTTGAAAAGGGTGAGAAAGTTCTCATTCATAACGCTACGGGCGGCGTGGGAATTCCCGCTGTTCAGGTTGCCATGGAAAAGGGTGCTGAGATATTCGCAACAGCGGGCTCTGAAAAAAAGAGAAAGTATCTCCGTACTCTCGGAATAAAACATGTAATGAACTCCCGTGACCTTGCTTTTGTTGATGAAATTCGTCGCATAACCGAAGGGAAAGGTGTGGATGTTGTGTTGAACGCCATAGGAGGCGAAGCACTTTACCAGAGCCTTTCAATTCTTGCCCCCTACGGTCGCTTTATAGAAATAGGGAAAAAGGATATCTCTGAAAACAACGGTCTTCCTCTCAAACATTTTAATAAAAATCTCACTTTTGCAGCCATCGACATAGATCGTATGTTTCAAGACAGACAGGAAAAGATACGGGAGATGCTCTTTTCCATCGTTGAAAAAACAGAAAAGGGGGTATATTCCGCCAACCCTGTATCTGAATTCGGAGCTGATGAAA
>JAWOGE010000290.1:0-8682 GCA_046497165.1 bacterium
TATCTTCTCTGGATTTTATCTCTTTGTTTCCGGCGGCACCGTTGCATAAGACAGCTACCATATCATTGGTGGATGTGTCTCCGTCCACAGAGATCATATTAAAAGTTTTTTCATTAATTTCACGCAGAGTTTCGGAAAGCAGATTCCGTGAAATTGCAATATCACAGACAATAAAAGCCAGCATAGTCCCCATGTCCGGGTGAATCATACCGCTTCCCTTGGCAATTCCCGCCATTGTAATATTCTTTTTGCCCACAGAAAAGCCTGTGTAACCTTCTTTGGGAAAAGTGTCAGTTGTAAGTATGGTGTTAGCAGTAAGTGTGCCGGCTATTCTCCGGTTACTGAGTTTAGGAATGACTTTATTTTTCAATCCGGATTCAATTATATTTATATCAAGCGGCTCACCTATGATACCGGTACTCGAAACAAGAACATCCTCCACTTTTACACCGAGCTCTTCAGCAACAACTTCAGCTGTTCTCAAAGCCACTTCCCTGCCCTGCTTTCCTGTGCAGGCGTTAGCGTTACCACTGTTTACAACAACCGTCTGTATTATTCCGTTTTTAACATGTTCCCGACTTATCTTAACCGGTTCGGCAACAACCACATTTTTTGTAAATACAGCTGCGGCATTTGCCGGTTTTTCAGAATGTATTACAGCAAGATCCCGGCGTTTCGACCGGATTCCCACATGGGCTCCCCAACAGGTGAAACCTTTGACATCCGTTATACTGTTATGCATATGTAAATCTCCATTTCAAAATTAAATAAATATTTCAAGGATTGAGAGGAAATGCGGTGAGTCCTTCAGTTTCACCACATCCGAGCATAATATTCATATTCTGCACCGCTGCTCCTGCTGCTCCTTTCACCAGATTGTCAATTGCTGAAAGAAGAATTATCCTACCGGTTCTTTCATCGTATTCATGATAGATGTCCACATAGTTCGAACCGCGGACATTTTTCAGTGAAGGCGGAGTAACGGATAAGCGTATAAAAGGTTCGTCGCAAAACGCTTCCTCATATATGTCTTTGAGCTCGTTTTTATTGACGGAAGCTGAAACATCGGCATAAATGGTTGACAGAATGCCTCTGTCCACAGGAAGAAGATGCGGAGTGAACAAAACGGAGGGTGTTTTACCACTTATTTGTTCAAGTATTGTTTCCATTTCAGGTGTGTGACGATGAAAGAGTAATTTGTAAGCACTGAAGTTGCCGAAAACATCTGGAAAATGTGTTCCTTTTTTCGGTTTGGCTCCGGCTCCGCTTACACCGGTTTTAGCATCAGCTATAATTGACGATTCATCTATGACTCCATGTTTCAGAAGGGGAACAAGAGGAATTATTACGGAAGTGGGGAAACATCCGGGATTTGCCACAAACCGGGCTTCCTTTATCTCTTCCCGAAAAAATTCCGGCATACCGTAGACAGCCTCATCCATAAAACGAGGACAAATATGCTTCATTTTATACCACTTTTCATAAAGATTCTTTTCACCAAGCCTGAAATCACCTGAAAGATCTATGATTTTCCGACATTTTTCCCCGTATTTTTCCATAAACTTCATGGAAACCCCATGGGGAAGTGCAAGAAATACCATATCAGGATCATGTCCGGGCACATCATCCATGGAAGAAACAACTATATCAGGACATTCATGAAAATGTGGATAACAGTCACGGAGTTTCTCCCCTTTACGAGATTCAGAAGTGACCATTGTGAGAGAGACCTCCGAATGAAGCCTCAGAAGTCTGAGAAGTTCGGAACCGGTATAACCGGTAACACCTACAATTGCAGCAGAAAACCTCGATTTCATTGACAAACCTCCTCTATAGCCTTTTCCAGACTGCCTGCAACAGTGTCTATCTCTTCGTCAGTTATTATGTAAGGCGGGAGAAAGCGTACCACACTGTCACCAGCCACACCTGCAATAACCCGGTGTTTTTCTCTCATAATTTTAACAACATCAGTGCTTTTTCCTTCAATTTCCACACCTATCATAAGACCGAGACCCCGTACATCTTTTACAGAGCTGTTCTTTTCCTTTATTTTGTATAAGGTATCGAAAAAATGAGCACTGCGTTTTTTAATATGATCAAGCAGATTTTCCTCAATAATTGTCCTTAATGTCGCAAGTCCCGCCGCACATGCCGGAGGATTGCCTCCGAAGGTTGTGCCGTGTTCACCGTAACTCAGAGCAGAAGCAACAGCTCCTCTCATTAAAACAGCACCTATAGGAAAACCATTTCCCAGAACTTTGGCCATGGTAACAATATCCGGAATTACTCCGTAATGTTCAAAAGCAAAAAGGGAACCACTTCTTCCCATACCGCACTGTATTTCATCAAATATAAGAACAGCTCCATTTTCATCACAAAGCTCTCTTGCCCTTCGCAGAAAATTTTCATCAGCAGGATAGACTCCGCCCTCCCCCTGAACAGGTTCAATAACAATTGCAGTGGTTTTATCTGTAACAGCAGACTCAAGAGCATCGATATCATTGAACGGAACTCTTCTGAACCCTTCGGGTATGGGATCAAACCCTTTACGGTATTTTTTCTTTCCCATGGCAATGGTTCCCAGAGTTCTGCCGTGAAAACAATTTTCCATGGATATTATATCTCCGGAAGCGTTTGCTTTGAGACGATGCCTTCTTGCCGCTTTAACAGCTCCTTCAACAGCTTCAGCACCACTGTTACAAAAGAAAACACGGTCGAAACCGCTTTTTTCAACAAGCAAACCCGCCAATTCGCTTTGGGGATGATTGTAGAAAAGATTGGAAACATGAACCAGCTTACTGAATTGTTCAGTCACTGCCTCTGTTACAGCAGGATGACAGTGCCCCAGTCCACAGACAGCAATTCCCGCAAGAGCATCGAGATACTCTTTTCCATCTTCATCATAAAGACTCGTACCTTTTCCCCTCACCATAGTCAGACCAAACCTTTTGTATAATTCCGCATGATATTTTTCAGCATTATTTTCAGCAATACCACTCATAACATTCCTCCATAATTATTTTTTTAAACTTGTCCCCTTGTTTCCGGAATCTTCAAGCACAGTTTTCAGAGAAAGTTTTTCGTTTCCCTCCACAATATGAGCCGACCCTGCTCCACCCTCAAGAGCCGTCATACAGGATTCCAGTTTGGGAATCATTCCTCCTTCAATTTTTGAAATCAGTTTGCGGGCAGATGAAAGATTTAGAAAAGGGATTCGTGTTTCAGGATTATTGACATCCTTCCTGATTCCATTTATGTCTGTGAGAACAATATAGTTATCCACAGGGAAACATGCAGCGAGAGAACCGGCAAACATATCTGCGTTAATATTGTAGGTATCTCCATTTTTCGACATGGAAACAGGTGATATTACCGAAAGATACCCGTTATCAGAAAGAAGATTTACAAGAGAACTGTCTACAGAGTTCACATCTCCCACAAAACCTATGTCAATATTCTGTTCATCTTTATCCGTAAAAACCTTTGATTTTCTTCTCACGACATCTATCATACAGGCATCTTTACCACTTAAACCGACAGCCGGAACACCCAGCTTGTTCAACTTTGCCACCAATCTGCCATTGACTTCACCTGACAAAGCCATCTCAACATAACGCATTGTATTTTCATCAGTCTTTCTGTGACCGTATACAAATTCCGTTTCAACATCTGCTTCATCAAGTAAAGATTTAATAAAAGGCCCTCCTCCGTGCACCACAATTACACGATGCCCGTTGCGATGAAGCTCCGCTATTTCGTTTACAGCCCGTTCTTCACTTTGAAAATCGATCATGGCATTCCCGCCATACTTTACAAGAACAGTTTTAATCTTCATGAATAGTTTCTTTCAAAATTTTTATTTTTATGTTAAAAACAAGATGTTTATCATAATTGCTGGTAATTATAGACAAAAATCCCAAGCAGTCAAATTATTTCTCAAATTTACGAAACAAATCATATTTTTCCGTACAAACTGTCACATTACAGATCAGCAAAAACAGTTTTTGGAAAATCAGATTTTTTCTTCTTGATTTTTTTTTCGAATTTAGTATCATCCCCCCAGTTCCGGATTGAAATTCCGATCAAAAAGCTTTTCATTTAAGAATCTAAAATTATTTCATATTCGGAACACATTCAGGTTCTTGTTGAAAAACTGGAGTTTTTAGGTAATTGTCATGGAAAAAATAGTATTTATTCTTATATCCACATTGTTCTTTTTCAACTTGAGTGCCGGAGGTATAGACATTGGTGCAGGAAACGACATAACTCATCAGATGATGATTTTCATAACTCAAATAGCCGTCATTATATTTGCAGTGAGATTCTTCGGTATACTGTTCAAAAAAATAAAACTGCCCTCTGTTCTGGGTGAGTTGACTGCCGGTATAATACTGGGGCCCTACATGTTGGGCAGTATAAGTTTACCGGGTTTTCCCGAAGGATTTTTTCCTCTGATGGAGGGAAGTATTCCCGTATCCACTCCCTTATACGGTATTGCAACACTTGCTTCCATAATTCTGCTTTTTCTGGCCGGACTTGAAACCGATATAGAGATGTTTTTCAGATACTCCGTAGCCGGAACTGTAGTAGGCATAGGAGGTATCATAGTTTCCTTTTCCATGGGTGCCGTAGCAGCTTCTTTTTTTATGAATATTCCTTTTTCCGATCCTTCTGTTTATTTTCTTGGGATAATCTCCACAGCCACATCTGTGGGCATATCCGCCCGTATACTTTCCGAACATCATAAGATTGAATCCCCCGAGGGAGCGGTAATTCTCGCAGGAGCTGTCATAGACGATGTCATAGGAGTTATTCTGCTTGCTATAGCAGTGGGACTTTCCAGTATAATGACTCTTGGGAACGGATTTAACGGCATCCCCTGGGAAAACATAATTGTCATAATTATAAAAGCTCTGGGGATATGGATAGGATTCACCGTACTGGGAATAGTTTTTGCTAAAAAAATAAGCAGTTTTCTGAAAATATTTGTGACAAGAGAAAGTATCACTGTCTGCTCTCTCGGACTGGCCATGATAGTGGCAAGTATTTTTGAGCAAGCCGGCCTTGCAATGATAATAGGTGCATATGTAGTCGGACTGTCCTTATCAAAAACCGATCTGAATTTTATAATTCAGGAAAACATGCACTCCGTGAAAGAACTCATGGTTCCTATCTTCTTTGCTGTTATGGGGATGATGGTCAACCCCGCAGTATTCACTTCTGACAAGGTACTTTTTTTCGGACTTATCTATACCCTTGCATCTATGATTTCAAAATTCATAGGATGCGGTCTCCCGTCACTTTTTCTCGGATTCAACCATCTCGGAGCACTGCGTATAGGTGCAGGAATGATGCCCCGCGGAGAAGTGACTTTGATAATTGCCGGCATAGGTCTGTCAACAGGCATTTTGAATGCTGATCTGTTTGGAGCCGTGGTAATGATGACACTGATATCCACTTTAATAGCCCCCTTTATTCTCGAAGCAAGTCTCCAAAACAATAAAAAAGGTACTATAAAAACGCCGGGTTCCAGGGACAATGTCACCACTGAGTTCACATTTGAATCACATGAGATTGTTCAACTTCTCATTTCGAACATAAGAAATTATTTTATCAGTGAAGGATATTTCGTATCAAGAATGAACATTGAAGGCCCCGTCTATCACATAAAAAAAGATGATGTTTCCATAAAAATGTATCACTATCCGCTTAGTATAAAACTCATAACCTCCCGTGAAGAAGAGGAGTTTGCCCGTACTATAGTTTATGAAGCCTTTGTAAAACTTTCCTATGTTGTTGACAAAGTCAAACAATACGCCAGACCTGAAAAAATGAAAGCCAACATTCTGGCACGGAAAAAAAATTCGGCTAAAAAACATATTAATCTTTCTGAAATATTATCACCCTCATCAATAATTATGGATATGAAATCCGAAACTAAAGAAGATGTTATCATTGAACTTGTAGATATTCTTGCTCAAAACAATCAGATAGACGACAAAGAAAGCGTAATAAAAGAGGTACTTGAAAGAGAAAAAGTGGTCAGCACCGGAATGCAGAACGGATTTGCCTTTCCACACGCAAGAACAGAAGGTGTAGATAATGTTAAAATAGCAGTCGGCATAAAAGAATCAGGCATCAACTTCGACTCCATGGACGGGAAACCCTCACACATTTTCATTCTTATAGTATCTTCAAAAAAAGCAAATGATCCTCATATTCAGGTTCTCGCGGAACTCTCTTCATTACTTACAAAAGAAAACAGCCTTGAAAAACTGATTTCAATGGAAAAACCTGAAGAGGTCTGGTATTTTATGACACAGAATTGAACCTGTCAGTAAAATTACACAATAATATTTACGGAACCAGAAGAATCATTTACTCAAGTTTCGCACATGAAAAACAGCAACAGATTCACAAGAACACCGTACATGAAAGCTGATTTTAAAACTTTTGAAATGGTGACATCAACAAGAAGATTTACAGAGCGAAATTTCCGTTCATGCACATGGCATTGTCAGCAATTTCAATCATATATCATAGCATTTTCATTCAATTTCCACTGATACTTCCGGGCTTCATCAAAATCTTCAAAAGAAGGACGATTCCCGAGCTCTACTTCAAGATATGCCATATACATCTGCCGTGCAGAGATTTCCGGAGGCATTTTCCCAACTCCAGTGCAAAGACCCGGAATCGCAACTGATTGAATATCAGAATGACTTCTTGCAGTAACCAGTATCGCTTTCATTGCAAGATAGGCATTTACTGATGTTGCAATGTTGAAACTCATAGGAATCCTCATAGTAGGTGCTGAAATCAAATAGGGAGTCTGAGCATCGCCTGTTGGGATAACGAGTGCTTGACCGACCAGCAACTCCCCCATAGGAAGCAGTTGTATCTGGTTTTGTAGTTGCTTCTGCAGATCCCATCCAAACTTCTCGGATAGTTCGTAATCCAGCCCACCGTCCATGAAACCGAATGAATTCGAAGGACTAACAACCGCATCAATGGAGATTTGAGTAATGTCACCTTTAGTTATCTCAACATTGAAAGCTTCGTAAAATTGTTTTTTAAAAGCGTTTCCAAGCAATTCATCGCGATATATTATATTGTATTTCATAACCTTTGTCATTTTTTATCAACCAATTTCCATGAACTTGATCCATGCTCCCGGCTCCTGTTCTTATGAATCTGTCACTATTTTGCACATGCAAAATTTGTGTTTCATAACTTTTATACGCCGGAGAGTATCACGAAAGCAAATTCAGAACACTTTGAAGTTCACTTTCATCAACATCGGGAAACCATTCACTGAGCTTATTCTCTGCATTTTCAACTACATCCTCATCAATATAGTTTGTCATCATTCTTACAGTGGCATAAAGAACCGCAAAATCATCTCCGTAGCCTGCAATAGGAATAAAATCAGGAATCAGATCAAAAGGGAAAATAAAATAACCAAGAGCAGCAAGAACCATAGTTTTTTCCTTTAAAGGCATTCTTTCACTTTTTAACGCATAAAAAAGCAGCAGAGAGGCAAAAACAACCTTTGCACCGGCTTTTTTTCCGTAATTAAAAATTTTCTGAAAGAAAGATTCCTCATCATAATGCTTTGAGTACCTCTCTTTGTTTTCCAAAACATCATTAACTGCCTGCTTTTTTTTGTCAACCATGCAACCTCCCTTATAATTAAGACCTGAATCGTTCGATTCTGAGTTAGAAAACATGGGAAAGAGTTCTGAAAGTATTAGACAATGTGAACCAAACACCCTTGTTCCCCCCTCACACAATTCCAAATATATACCGCAATGTAAAAAACACGCCGATTAAGATGAGGATAATACCGAAAGCTTGTCTGATTCTGAGTTCGGCGGCTGTAACTTTGTTGAACCATTGTCCCATTTTTTCGGCACTGATGGTGAAAAGAATGGCAAAGACGAGTACGGGGATGGCTGTTCCTATTCCATAGACGAGGGGGAGTATAAATCCTGAGTTCTGGCTAACTGCAAGTGGTATGAGCGATCCGAGAAAAAGAGCTGCCGATACGGGGCAGAAGCTGAGTGCAAATATAAATCCGAGAACTACTTCTGCAAACAATCCATATTTCTGTGCATTGACCATGTTCTTTGTGCCTGGGATGGATATTGTTATGAGTTCAAGCAGAAACATTCCCGTAACGATAAGCAGTGGTCCTATTATTTTGGGTGTGTGCTGCTGAAGAAACATTGATAATGCCGGTGTTGACGCGATTGAAAAAACAATTATGGCACTCACAAGCATATACGCCGCCATTCTTCCGATGGTATAGAAAATTCCGCTGATGATAACATTCCTTTTGTTGAGTTTCCTTGAAATGTAAGAAACAGCAGCAATGTTTGTTGCAAGCGGGCATGGACTTACAGAAGTTAAAATGCCGAGCCAGAATGCCGATATAACAGCAAGAATATAAGTAGTCATTATTTAACCTCTTTCAAATACTCCTCAACCTCATCTTTTATATAGACTGAAAACTGCTGTCCGTCTCTGAAAAGCTCCCAGACTTTATCAAGATTTTTCCATTTTGTCTGTTTGCCGTTTTGGATCAGCTCAACTATGACCTGTTTGGTGACAAGCTCAAAATCCTCTACATAATGTTTGTTTTCATCTTTTTCCACATTGATTTCCTTAAAAACCACTTTT
>JAWOGE010000307.1:0-6254 GCA_046497165.1 bacterium
CCGCGAGACCCATCGCCGCTTTACTTCTGCTTTTGAGCTTGGCCGTATTCATATTGCTAAGAACACTCACCAGGAGGATGAGCAGATATGCTAAGGATTGAGTCTATATCCCGGGATTGGATAGAGGATCCCCGCTGTAGGTAACATTCTGTTCATCTTTGGCATTGCCGAGATCTGCGTTTTGCGAGGAAAGCGTCATGACACCATTTTCTATCTTTAACTGAATGGTATGGAATATGTCTTCGGTAAAGAGATTAATTCTCTTTAAAGATTCGAGGAAAGGAATCCTGCTGATTTCGAGATAATTATCGAGCTGCACGGCAGCTATGATGGCTTTGTATTGAGGAAATTCCCCCTGTTTCAGACGAACAATCATAATAGCTTCGTTATCACGAACGACCATTTGCTTTTCTTCAAATGAAATGTCTATTGAATCTCTATGCTCACAAAATTTTTTCAGCTCCTGAACACCTTTTTTAGGTATAAGGGTAACATTGTTCAAGGTGAGTTGATCAACGTCCGTGGCTACATCCTTTTCCATAATGGAAAGCCTGTGGCCATCCGAGGAAATCATGCGAAGATAGGATTGTTCTTCTCGTTTTTCCTTTTCTAGGAGAACCGAGGTGAGCGAGTAGATGTTTTCCTGTTCGTTGGCTATTGAAAAAATAATTTTATCTATGATATCCAGAAAAATGTGGGATTCAAATGTTACAAAAGTATCTTCTTTATATTCAGGAAACTCTGGAAATTCATCGCTGGCTATACCTGCTAAATTATAGGTGCTTAAGCCAGCCTGCACAACAGCCCAGCTGTTCTCGGTTTCTTGAATAATTATTTCATTTGATCCGGATTCTCGTACAATTTCAAAAACTTTTTTTGAAGGAAGGGTGAGCTGTCCCGTTTCCTTTATTTCCGCTGCTACAAAAATACGCAAACCAATTTCCAGATCGGTTCCCGTAAGAAAAACACCATTACTTGATGTTTCCAGGTGCACATTGGTAAGAATAGCCAGTGTTCCTTTTTTGTTGGTTATATTTTGCAGGCTGTTGAGCCCTTCAAGGAGTTCCTTTTGAGATACAATACAATGCAGTCCCATATATTGTCCTTTTACAGTTTTTTGTAAGCGCTGTGATAGAGTATGTTTTATATAAATATCTTTTTATTATTATTATTAATGCTGTGAGAATGTTTACAAAAAACGTAACTCACTTGACTTAATAGGATATTTTTAAACATTAAACCTTTGGAAAAGGTTTTGTTTTTGTGTAAATCATCTTATAAACACGTTATCAACAGGCTTATCACCAACGTTTTCAACAATGGCTGTTGAAATCCTGTTGATAACTCTATTATGGAATTTGTATTTTTATTTAAAATACAAATAGATGGGTTGTTGTACAACAACCCTCTAATCTAGTAAAAAAAGGCAAAAAATTCAACCTATTTATACCAGTGAAGGACCGCACTGCATTATGAGGTATGGCAAAAACAAAAAAATTGAGAAATTACTTAAAACATACCAGAATGAAGGTGTTTTTTCAGGTTGTGGAGTGGCATTCAGCCATCTGCAGGATAAGGTCTTTAAACGATATTACGCTTTCAATGGAACATGCAATACCTCGCCATTTTCAAGGAAAGTGGATGAAAATGTTTTTTTTGACCTTGCATCCTTAACAAAACCACTGGTAACGGTTCTTTCCCTGCTGGCATTGGTACAGCAAGACAGGCTCGATTTGGAAAAGAGTATATACAACTATTTGCCTTTTGTGCCCGTTGTGGATAAAAAAGATATTCGTGTGGTGGATTTAGTCCGTCATACATCCGGTCTTCCGCCACATCGACCTTATTATGAAGTGCTTTCAAAAAAAACCCCGTGCATCAATCTTGAGCAGGTGGTTCACCTTATTCTTAAAGAAAAATTACAAAACCGCCCAGGTTGCAAATATGTGTACAGTGATCTTGATTATATGCTGCTTGGCTATATCATAGCCATTGTGAGCGGAGAAACAATAGCTTCGTATTGGCGGCGTAAGATATGTAAACCGCTTAACCTGTCTCATTGTTTTTATTTGTATAACGAAAAGGAAAAATCACCGACGAGACGAAGTTTTGTTGAAACTGGGCAATATCCATGGTCTGCGGCCTTAGAGCATGGTGATGTTCATGACGATAATTGCCGGGTAATTGGCAGTACTGCAGGGCATGCCGGTTTGTTTGCCACTCTTGAAGGAGTTATAGCATTATGTGAGGATATTCTTCTTACTTTTATAGGAAACAGGGACCACCCCTCTTACAGAAGAGAAGATCTCATTTTTCTTTTGACCAAAAGGGAGGAAAAACAGTGGGCATACGGTTTTGATGTGCCAACAGGGTCCATGCCTTCCTGTGGCAGGAGATTTTCGGCCAAAACAGTTGGCCATCTCGGCTATACAGGGACGTCATTCTGGGTGGATCTGGAAAAAAATAATGTCGCTGTACTACTGACGAATAGAGTGATATACGGCGTATATGGCCAAAAAATACGAGAAATGCGTCCTGTAGTTCATGATGCGCTAGTCAGTTCCTATGAAGAAAGAGAGTAATTGCTCAGAAGTTCCTTATATTCGAAATAAAAGTGATGATTCATTACGGAAATGAGTACTTGATGTAAAAAAAATCAATGGCCGGGGAATAGCATTGCTATCTAGTGCCCATCCAGAAACGGCCCTTTTTTCCTAACTCTTCGTTGCTCTAAAAATTTTATCCTCGCAATATCAACCATATGGCTGTGGTAAAATTTTGAAAGCGCCTCAATTTAGAAGAAAAAATCTCGTTTCTGGGTGGACACTATCTAAATCGAAATAGTAGTAGTCACATATTTGGGCAAAAAAACCCCCGATCCCGATTTCGAAACCCGGCCTTGATGCTCCCACTGCAACAGTCTGAAACTTTCCCTGCGGGTGCGCGTTTTCGTGATGATACAAAAAATTAACAGTGGATTGGCAAAAGCGCGAAAACAAAATAAATGTGATTTATAAACCACCTCTTTATTCTTTTTTCTGAATAAAGTAGCTTGTATAGTCGGAAGTACTGTTTTCACCGAGCAGGGTGTGTTCCTTACGGGAACACCAGTTTTCAAAATCACCACGACACCCTTGATCGGTGCAGTCAATTTGCACTATATCTCGTGGATTCACACCGGCAAGTTCTTTTTTTAAACGCAAAAGAGGAACAGGACTGTGGAGATAAAGAGCATCCACTTTTTTGCTTACTTTTATATCTTTTCCCATATCATTGACAAGATAAGCAAGATTTGTTTTTTGTGAAGTCATTAAAGGAATTTTTAAAAAGACATATGTGGTCCGTATTGCAAAAGATTACCTAAGCCACCTTGCCATGTCAAGGCAGTTGATAAATCCAGGGATAGTCTTTTTCTTCAATGGCACAAAAAGAATAAGTTTTTTTTAATAATTTCCTGATCTGACCAAAATATCAAGGAGCACAAGCAACCATGAGCGATGGAAAGACTATACGAAAAGAAAAACTGGAATTACGTAATGCACTTACAGATGATGAAAAGAAAAACAAAAGTGACAGTATAATAGAAAAAATTATTGATTTTGATGAGATAAAAAGCGCCAAAAATGTTTTTATCTATGTTCACTTTCGCAGTGAGGTGAGAACGGTTGAGTTGATAGACAAGCTTATGAAAATGAATAAAAGGATATCGGTTCCCATTACGGATGTTCAACAAAAGAGAATAAATGCCGTACATATTACAGATATGTCAAAGGATCTCGTGCCAGGCTACTGTAATATTCCGGAACCGCATCCCGATATATTGCACGGGAATATAACGGAACCTGAGAATTTAGATGTCGTTATTCTTCCGGGTTCTGTTTTTGATATGCGCGGTGGAAGAATGGGATATGGAGGTGGTTACTATGACCGATTTCTCGAAAAAATTCCCTATGCAACACGTATCGGGTTAGCCTATGAGGTTCAAATTGTAGATGAAATAGCCCTTCAGCCGCACGACGAATTACTTGATTATACAGTAACTGAAGAAAGAATTATAGAAGTTCCAAGCAGGTTGTAATATATTGAAGCTCTTCCCTGATGGTGGATACTATCAGGGTGTGTATTCAAAGAACATATTTAATAATTAGTTGGGGACGCTGTGTTAGAAAAGAAAAAATCAAAAATACTCATCGCCGATGATGATCCCATGGTTCGCAGCACAGTTTCGAAAATTCTTGAAATGTTTGGTCATAGTGTTGAAACGGTGAATGACGGTACCACGGTCATACAGGTGGTTGATGACAGTTTTGATGTCATAATTCTCGATATAAACATGCCGGGTATGGATGGGTTTGCAACAATAGCGGAGTTAAACAAACTTGAACATGATATTCCCGTTCTCTTTTTGACCGGCGCCGGTTCCATGGATTATGCGGTTAAAGCCATTAATCTGGGCGTGTATGATTTTCTCACAAAACCTATTGAAGATCTCGATATTTTTAACGTTAAAATCCGTCGTGCCATAGAAAAAAGAATGTATGTCCTCAAGGATAGGCAATACAGAGAGTCGCTTGAAGATGATGTCAGGCAAAAGGCCGAGATGCTGGAAGAGCAGAACGAACTGCTTCTGCTCTACAGTGACAATCTGGAAGAGGCAACAGTTCAAATGATGAGCAGCTTGCAGAATGCCATGGAAGAAAAAGATTATTACACCGCCGGACATACCATGCGCGTCACTGATTATGCTATTCTTCTTGGACAGGCCATGGACCTTGAAGAAGAAGATCAGGTGGTATTACGAAGAGCCGCACAGTTTCATGATGTGGGGAAGTTGGTCATTGATTTATCCTGCATACAGAAGCCGGGGAAATTGACGGCCGAAGAATGGATGCTCATCAAAAAACATCCCGAGGTCGGTGCTAATATTGTCAAGCCTTTGAAGTTCATGGAAAGAGAACATTTTATAATACGACATCACCACGAACGAATGGACGGCAGGGGCTATCCCGATGGTATTACCGGTGCCGAACTCGATCAACTAACAAAGATACTCATCGTGGTTGATAGTTATGATGCTATGACATCCAAGAGAAATTACAGAAAAAATCTCAATATGGATGAGGCACTGGAAGAACTCTATAATTGTGCTGACAGCCAGTTTGACAGGCCAACGGTTGAATTTTTTGCTCAATCCATCGTTAATTATAATCCAGCAAAAAGCCGGGCTTCCAGAAAATATCTGGAAAATTATACCGTATCTAACTAGTGTCCGTCCAGGAACGAGATTTTCTACGGAGTCTTCGCTTACCTCCGCGGATAAAATTTTGAGAGCAACGAAGAGTCAGAACGGTAAGCGAGCAATGCGAGACTCCGAGAAGGGCCGTTTATGGAAGGGCAATAACTCGCTGGAGAAGCCTCGACACATTCAACATCACAGAGCGCATTAAAACAAATGAAAATAACAAGAAAAGAAGTAGAACATGTTGCACATCTGGCGAGACTGAATCTCAGTGAAGAAGAACTTGAAAGAATGACCGGACAGCTCGACGATATACTTCACTATGTTGATAAACTCGAAGAGATAGATACAGATGGGATTGAACCGACCACACATGCATTTGCCATTTCCAACGCTTTCCGGGAAGACAGACCTGACAGTTCACTTTCTCAGGAAGAGGCGCTTCGCAATTGTTCCAGGAATAACAACGAAGCTTTCATTGTTCCCAGAATTCTTTAGAAACGTGTAAGAGACGGCTTTTTTCTCTTATTTTCGGGTTATTATTATACGATAAAACTACAATAAGGGTACCCAACGATAGCATTATGCAGCCTTATGTAAATACAATATCAGAACTCCTTGAAAAGCTGAAAAAGAAAGAGCTCAGTGCCAGAGAGCTGGTTACAAGCTGTTTGGAGCGGATAGAAGAGACCGACAAAGATCTTCACGCTTTTATAACGGTTGATGGAGAAGGAGCTCTTCGACGAGCCGAAGAAGAGGACCGCAAACGAGATACGGGGAGACATAAAATGCTCAGCGGTATCCCCGTCTCCGTCAAAGATCTTCTCTGCACCAGTTCAATGACGACGACCTGTGGCTCTCAGATGCTCAAAAACTTTGTGCCTCCCTATAATGCCACGGTTGTGGAAAAACTTGAAGAGCAGGGTGCGGTTATTGTGGGTAAAGCGACCATGGATGAATTTGCCATGGGATCGACCTCTGAAACATGTGCCTTCGGTGCTCCGCAAAATCCATG
>JAWOGE010000312.1:0-19852 GCA_046497165.1 bacterium
ATGGATTTGTTTATGACATGATAGCTCTATTCACAGTCACTTTTATGGCAGGACTTGCGTTGGGTTTTTATCTTGCCGTAATTATTTCCATACATCCCGCCGTTCCCGGATTTATTCTAACAACTGCACTTATATCTATGCATTTCATAGATGAAAGTGCCGCCACACCTTTTCTTTTCTTTTTAATCAATTCATTTACAGGGTTTATGGAAGGTTTTCTGCTTTCCAGTTTTATAAATGTAACAAAAAAACAAAATAAAACCAATGTGTTATCTTTTTATCTCATGGATGTGTCCGGAGCCGCTTTCAGCGGTTTTCTACTGAGCGTTTTAATAATACCGGTTTACAGCTTTTTTCCGGCAATCAATTTCAGTATTGCACTGGTAGTGCTGATGAGTCTGTTTTCAATATTTGAACAGAGTAAACTCAAACTATAAATCTCGGTATGTGAGGAGCTATTCTCGTAACAATTTCATAATTTATGGTTCCCGCAAAATCGGCAAGGGTGTCAGCACTTACGGACTGTTTCCCCCATTTTCCGAGAAGAACAACTTCGTCTTCGAGAGATGCTTCGGGGATATCTGTGACATCCACCACCATAAGATTCATCATTATTCGACCGCGTACCGGAGCACGCTTTCCGTGAATAAGAACATAAGAGGAGTTTGAAAGCAGTCTGTCATATCCGTCGGAATATCCCACAGGAAGAACTGCAACTATCGTCTCGCGGGTTGTCTGATATGTACATCCGTAACCTATATAAGAGTTCGGGGGAATTTTTTTTATTTGAGAAATTCTGGTTTTCCATGTCATTACAGGCTCAAGAATATGTCCTTTTTCAGGGTGTCCATGTTCACTTATGTAGCTCAAATAGGTCTCTTTGCTTGACCATAGTCCGTACTGACTTATCCCGAGTCTTATCATATCTCTGTGCGTTTTATCAAAAATAGCGGCGGCCGCTGAACATGCAAGATGTCTTTTGAAACCTGAAAATCCGGCTTTTTTAACAAGATCTACCGCTTTTTCATAGCGTTCAATCTGATATTCAGCATAATCATGGGTAGTAGTATCCTCTATGTTCGCAAAATGCGTGTAGACACTTACAAGCTCCACGCCTTCACCCGCTGCAAGTTCAGAGAGAAAAGTTTTCAGCTCTTTGCCTTCTATGCCCTGTCTGTTTGTTCCGGTTTCAACTTTCAGATGAATCCTCACATTTTTTTTCATTTTGAGAGCATGTCGTCTGAGTTCCAAAAGATTTTCACGATTATAACATACAGGTTCAATATTATCTGCCGCAACTACTTCAGAAAGACGCATAAAAGGAACGGGACCGAGAAGTATTATCCTGAAAGAAAAATCTCCTTCACAAAGTGTTATGGCTTCTTCAAAGGAGTGAACACATACAGTTTTTATTCCGGCTCTGCGGGCAAGTTCGGCCATCTTCAAAATTCCGTGTCCATAAGCATTGCTTTTAAGAACCACTGATATTTCGGTGTTTTTTCCGCTTCTTTTTTTAAAAAAATCTATGTTGTTCCTGTAAGCGATTTCTGAAAGTTCTATCCATGTGTTATATGCAGAATAATTCATAAAACTCCTATGGATGTAAAAGTTCAAATCCTTTAAAAACACGAAGATGTTCAGAAAGAAGTTCACTCTGTTCTTTAAATCTTTCAATGCGGGCATAAGCGTTATGAGTATGGATACTCTCTTCGTGCATTGTCTCCACCAGAAACCATTTTACTTTTTCATGTGACATAAAGCGTTCAGCCACCGACCTTACCATATCCTCCGCAAAGCGGGGTCTCTTATAGGCCTTTTCTGTAACATACTTTTCATCACTTCTTTTCAAAAGAGGAAATATTTCTGAACTTGCACAAGATTCAATATGGGCTACAATATCTTCCACCCATATAAAATCTTTGAAATTCAGATATATGGAAACCCTGCTTCTCTGGTTGTGAGCACCGTATTCACTTATTTCCTTTGAACAGGGACAAAGTGTTGTTACAGGAACACGAACCCCGAGTATAAAATTTTCCCCCATACCAGCTTCGGAAAATCCGGAAAACATCACATCCACAGAGAAAAGTGAACGGGCTTCGGAAACAGGAGAGATTTTTTCTATGAAATACGGGAATTTAACAGAAAGAGATGAGCGTGGAGAAGCCAGAACATTTCGGGTTTCTCTGAGAATAGACGGAATATTCGCCATTGTTATTTCACCTCGAATATTGTTGAGTATTTCAATAAACCGGCTCATATGAGTTCCTTTGAACTCCGGCATAAGCTGCACCATCATATCTATATTTGCAACGGTCTTCTGCTCATTATGAGTTTTGTCCTTCACTGTAATGGGATAAGTTATATTGTAAACCCCAACCTGGTCAACAGTGAGATTACGAATATCATTCTCATTCTGTATATCTTTCACTTTCATTTCCCCAGGAACAATCTGTATTTGCGTTTACCGCAGTTCTGCTCGATGAGAAATGCAGGGGCGTTATTATATTTGAGATAGTTTATGCCCTCGTGAAACGGAATATTCACCTTGTTTATATCACGACCGTTTCTCATATAGGAATAATCAGCATCCGATATTTCCAGAACAGGAAATTTTTGTGATAAAAAACTGTCTGCAGATACAAAGACTCTCGTGTTTTCAAAAAGTTCCATGGAGGAAAGTTCTTCAAGTGTGGCGGCATTTTCACTGGAAAACAATCCTACAGAAGTACGAGTCAATTCAGTCATGACCGCTCCTGTTTTAAAAAAATTTCCCAGATCTCTGACAATGCTTCGGATATAAGTTCCCGCCGAGCATTTCACGAAAAAGCTCACTTCATTTTTGTTTTCAAGCTTTAGTGATATGTCGTAAATTTCAACAGTTCTGGATTTCAAACTGAAATCCTCACCTTTCCTGGCGATGTCATACGCACGCCTACCGTTAAGCTTAATTGCTGAATATTTAGGAGGAATCTGCTTTATGCTTCCTGAAAAATGTTTTTCCCCTTCACGAAGCATGTTGTCTGTCAGCTCAGGAACACTGTCACAGTGAACAATTTCGGTTTCCGTATCGAGACTTGCACTCGTTACACCGATTTTCATAATTCCTCTGTACTCTTTTTTTTCCTGCGAAACAAACTGTGCAAGTTTGGTTGCTTTATTGACAGCTATTACAAGAACCCCCTCGGCAATTGGATCGAGAGTCCCGCAATGTCCCGTTTTTTTCAATGAATAAAGTTTTTTCACATCATTGAGAAGAGAGGCTGAAGAGGGTCCTGAAGTTTTAAAAAAATTTATGAAAAAAGATGAAGTCATGACAAATTCAAGCCCGAATTTTTTTAAGTTTTTCATTTATTATTTTTTCGGTAAGTCTCAACCCCGCTTCGTATGATCCCCGAAAAATAAATCCCGCAGCGTTTTTATGACCTCCTCCTCCCATATCATGTGCAATAAGAGAAGCATCAATGTTTCCCCGGCTTCGCATACTGACTTTATAAAAATCGGGCTCCATCTCTCTGAATCGCATGGCAAGTTCAACCCCCTCGATACTCCGGGCATAGTTAACAAATTTGTCAATATGGTCAGAAGAGAGTCCGTATTTATCAAGCTGCTCTTTTTTTATCTCCATCGCGGCGGCCCTGCCTTCTGCAATAATATCCATATCTGTAAGAACTTCACCGAGAAGACGAATCTGTTTTTCAGGAACATTCTCCCACATATGAGATGCCATTTGCCATGGATCAACAAAAGAAACGAGATCACTCATTATGGAAAAAGTTTCTCTGTCTGTGTTACTGTAACGCAAACCACCGGTGTCGCTCATTATGGCCGCATAAAGTGACTTTGCGAGAGAAGAGGTCATTTTAAAGCCGCACTCTTTTATGAATCTGTATATTATAACTGCCGAAGCTGACGCTTTCGGATCGCAGAAAGATTGAGTATAAAAATATCTGTTACGATCACTGTACTCTTTATGGTGATCAAAAAGAAAAGAGTTAATCTGAGATTTTTTTATAAAATTCATAAGTTCTGAACCCATTCTTACAGGTTCACCGCAGTCGACAACAATAAAAAGATCAGGCTCATTTACAGGAGGAGAAGATATCCATTTGCCGGGATAGTTCAGGAATCGAAAATTGTAGGGAATTTTGTCAGAGCTGTAAAAAACAACATCCCATCCGCAGGAGTTGAATATATCAGCAATTGCCGACATAGACCCCATACAGTCACCGTCGGGATTTTCATGGCCGGCAACAAGAACAGTGCCTCCTGATTTCAGAATCTTGCAGAGAACAGAAAAATCAAAATTCTCCACTTTTTTTCTCCTGCCTGAGCAGTTCATCTATCCTGTTTATTTTGTCTATGCCGTCATCATACGCAAAAAACAGTTCCGGAATAAAACGCATATGTTTTATGTGAGAAGCCAGCTTATGGCGAATGTTTTTACGCTCTTCACGGAGCTTCTTGCTGACATAAGCTTTGCCGTCTTCAGTGAGAGTTCGAAAATAAATTTTGGCATTTTTTATATCCGGAGAAACTCTGACAGCTGTAATAACAACATGCCCCACAGGTGTATCACCATAATCGTGCAGAATTATGATTGAAACTGCTCTTTTTATCTCTTCGTTAACTTTTCTTTGTCTCCGTGATTCACTCATCAGACAATTTCATCCTTTGTTTCTTTATCTATATAACACTCTATCTCATCACCTTCTTTAATATCGTTGAACTTTTCTATACTTATTCCGCATTCATAACCGTTCTTAACCTCTTTTGCATCCTGTTTGAATCTTTTAAGAGAATCCATCGCACCTTCATATATCACTACATTGTCGCGTATAAGTTTGACCTTGGCATTACGAATCATTTTACCTTCATTTACAATGCATCCCGCCACTGTTCCAGTTTTGGATATTTTAAATACCTGACGAACTTCAGCTTTGCCGACAAGCTCTTCTGTAACTATGGGATCAAGAACACCGCTCATGGCAGATTTAACTGCATTTATTAGATCGTATATCACTGAAAAGATTTTAACATCAACCTGCTCCTGCTTTGAAAGCTCCCGTGCTTTTTTGTTCATCCTGACATTGAACCCGACAATAATAGCGTTGGAGGTGGAAGCAAGAAGTATATCCCGCTCCGTAACACCACCTACACCGGTATGAATTATTTTCATCTCAACATTTTCATGTTTTATTTTTTTCAAAGAAGCTGCTATGGCCTCAACAGAACCATCAACATCCGCTTTTATTATGACATTGACCTCTTTTTTGCCACTTTCCTGGACCTGAGCAAGCATATTTTCAAGACTCATTCCGCTTTTCTGGACAAGTTTTTTATCCTTTTCTCTCTGTTTTCTGAAATCAACAAGCCCTTTTGCTTTTTCTTCATCTTTGAAAACATAAAGCATATCTCCGGCATTGGGAACTTCATCCAGACCGCTTATTTCAACTGCAAAGGCAGGCTCTGCTTTATCCACACCACTTCCTGTCCAATCCACCATAGATCTGACATACCCGGAAGATATTCCCGCAACCACAAAGTCACCTTTTTTCAAAGTTCCTTCTTTAACAAGAACAGAAGCCACAACTCCCTTTCCTCTTTCCATGCGACCTTCGATTATAACTCCTTTTGCAGGTTTGTCAGGATTCACTTTTTTATCCAGAATTTCATACTGAAGGAGAATATAATCCAGAAGCTCATCGATATTTGTACCCTCTTTTGCCGAAACCTCAACAACAATGTGCTCACCGCCCAAATCTTCAGGGACAATTTCGTGCTTCAAAAGCTGACGCCTTACTTTTTCAGGGTCAGCCTGAGGCTTGTCAATTTTATTTATAGCAACAATTATGGGAACATCTGCAACCTTGGCATGGTTGATAGCTTCAACTGTCTGAGGCATTATACCGTCATCTGCGGCAACCATTAAAATAACTATGTCCGTTGTACTTGCTCCGCGACTTCTCATAGAAGTAAAAGCTTCGTGTCCCGGTGTATCAAGAAATGTTATATGTTTGTTCCGGACTTTTATGGAATAGGCCCCGATATGCTGAGTTATTCCTCCAGCTTCTTTCGAAGCAACCCTAGTATCTCTTATGGTGTCCAGAAGCAGTGTTTTACCGTGGTCAACATGTCCCATAACCGTTACAACCGGCGGACACGGACGAAGGGACTTTTCACTGTCTTCATATTTCTCTATAAAAGAATCTTCTGTTATTTCAACATCTTTTACAGTATATCCAAAATTATCGGCAACAAGCTGTGCAGTGTCAAGATCTATTTTGTCATTTATTTTGAGCATAGCTCCCAGTTTTATCAGTTCCTGCTGAACATTTCGGGACTTAACACCCATCTCTTTTGAAAGTTCAGCTACGGTAGTTGTCCCGTGCACTTTAACAACGCGTTTTTTAGCACTGGCAGGTTTTGTGGAAGGCTTCATGGCAATGCGTTTTTTTCGTTTAGGTTTTTTAGTCTTTTTGCGGGGCTTTTTTTGTGCCGATGAATCTTCGGCAAATTCATTTTTATAAAGTTTTACATCACCACCGTGTATTTTTCGTTTTACAAATTTCTGTTTATCAGCTTTCTTTGATTTTTGCCTTTTCTTTCTCTCTTCAGCCTCCTCTTTTTCGGCAATCTTTATTTTCTTTACAGGAGATTCTGTCTCTTTTTTCTTATCTTGTAAAGGCTCTTTTTTTTCAATGTCCTTTTTTTCAGATTTTTTCTTTTCCTCAACCTTTTTTTCCTGAGATTCAGCATCTTTTTTAATTCTATCCTCTTTCAGTTCCTTCTCGCGATGCTTGCGAAGCTCTCTCATTGCAACTTCTTCCGGAGTGAGATCATAAATCTCCTCTTTTTTCTTTTTGTCTTTCTTTTTTTTCTGCACCGGAGCAGGGGTTTTTTGATCAGATTTTTGTTCTTTATGCTCCTTTTCTTGCGGAGAAGATGCATCTTTTTCTTCGGTTTTTTCCGGAGACACCTCTTTTTTTCTCACTATTGTTTTTCTTTTTCTCAATATGGTCTTCTTCTTACCGGTCTTCTTTTTTGACTTTCCGCTAAAATGATTTTGCACCATTTCCTGGTCAATTTCACTCAATTTATTCATATGGGAAGAGTAGTTTCTCCCCTGAGATTTGAGATAGTCGATTATTTCGCCGGATTTGACCTTCAGCTCTTTGGCGAGTTTAAAGATCTGCATATTTACTCCTATTGTGCAAAATTATAATTATAAATAACTTCCATACGGTTTCTGACAGCTTCCGAAAGAGGTGCGTCAAGAAATCCGAGTACTCCAACTTTTTTCTGAGAAACAAGGTCGCTCATTTCCGACATTGTTAAACCGCAACGCCAGACAGGAGCTATCTTTTTCAAGGATCTCACTGTACCGGTGGAAACATCTTCTGCAACGAGAATGAAAAGAAGATCGGTGTCTCTGTTTTTAATTGCGTGTATTTTCTGCTGACCTGTTATCATATTTCCGTTTTTTCTGGAAACATTTAGCAGTTTTTGAAGTTGTTGAGTAGTCTTTTTCATTATTATTTCAAAAGCTTTTTTCTTTGATACTGCCGTTTTTACTGCTGTTTCTTTTGAAAAAAGCCGATTAAAACATTCTAAAGAGTTACATATGTACACATCCTCTCCGGGAAGTTCCGAATGAAGATCAGGAAAAAGTTTTCCATCAATAACACTCCATCTGATCATTTTTTCAGGTCTGTTCAAAACAGAGCAGCTGATACATTTTTTTTGTTCAGTCACCGTTTTTTTCAAGCCTTATCCTTATCTTTGTCTTTGTCTTTGTCTTTGTCATCTCCGCTTTCTTTATTTTCATCGCTTTCACTATCATCATCTTTTTCTTCAAGCCTGCTGAAATCAAAAACATCATCCGGATTGAGAGTATCTCTGTCAAAAGAATCCCGACCGGTTGCATTGTCAGCAAAAAGCTGAAGACTGTATCTTATCTGACGAGCCCGTCTTATGTTTATGTGAGCATTTTCAGCAAATGATTTTGTATCAGGCTCACTCTGTATATCCACAAGTGTATAATAACCACGATCATTGAGCATAAGTCCCATCTCCTCGTTTACACAGTCCAGACTGGTTACCGGGACATCGAGCTTCTCTTCTATCTCTTTATCAAGCTCAATAACCGAAGGTCCTGATTCAAGAAGTCCTTTTACCTCTTTTATGAGATTTTTCGCTTCATCAATAGTGAGATCGGGTAGTTCGGCAAGTGTTTCAGGATCTTGCCCCGCAAGATCTTCCAGAGTTGTATATCCAAGTTTTATAAGAGATTCAGCGAGACTTTCATCCACATCCTCTATGTAAAGAAGGCGTCTTTTTGCTTCATTCTGCATCATTTTCATCTGAGACTCGCTCTGAATATCTATGTTCCATCCGGTGAGCTGAGAAGCGAGTCGCACATTTTCGCCACCTTTTCCGATTGCTATGGAAAGCTGATCATCGGGGACAATAACATCCATACTTTTCTCTTCCTCTTCAATGAGAATCTGAGCAACATCAACAGGACTCAAAGTATTGCAAATATATTTAACGGGATCGGGATGCCAAGGTACAATGTCAATTTTTTCGCCACTCAATTCGTGTACTATATTTTGGATTCTGGAACCCTTCATACCCACACAGGCACCTACAGGATCCACATCACTGTCATGGGTTCTGACACTTATTTTAGAACGATGTCCGGGGTCTCTCGCAACACCTTCTATGGTTACAATACCTTCTGCTATTTCAGGAACTTCAAGCTCAAAAAGTTTAACCAGAAAAAGAGGCTCATCCCTTGAAAGAATAATATTACACTCATGAGTTTTTGTTTTTTCTATTCTTGATATATACGCTTTTATACGGGAACCGATTTTAAATCGCTCACCGGGTATTTTATTTTTGTAGGGAAGAAAAGCCTCCGATTTTCCAACATCGACAACAGTTCCGTTTCGTTCATCTCTTCTTACAGAGCCGGTTATAATTTCTCCCTGTCTGTCTTTGAACTCTTCGTACACAACATCGGCTTCAATTGATTTGAACTCTTCCACCAATTTTTGTTTAGCGGCCTGTGCAGCTATGCGTCCAAGCTCACGATTATCCATCTGAATACCGAGAGTATCACCGAGAGAAACACTTTCATCCTCAAGCTCTCTTGCTTCCTCCAGACTTATTTCAAGCAGTTTGTTCTCAACTTTTTCCACAACCTCTCTGAATAAAAAAGCACTGAGTTCTCCTGTTTCATCATCGTACATTATTTCCACATCAATCTCATTTCCAAGTTTCTTTTCAACAGCTGCTCCCAGTGCTTTCTTCACAACAGATATAACTTTTTCACGACTTATCTGTTTCACTCTGACAATCTGATCAATAATCTCCTTGAAATTAAGCTCCATTGTTATCTCCTTCCCATATAAGATTCATCCTTTTAACATTGTAACGACCTATCCATATTGTCTTTTTTCCCGTGTCAACAGAGAATCTGCTATTCTCATCATCAATATCTTTCAGAACTCCACTGAACTTCTTTCCTCCGGAAATACGCTGCCTTGTTTTCACACGCACATTTTTACCAACACAGCTCTCAAGATCTTCCCATCTTCTGACAGGACGATCAATGCCCGGAGAACTGATTTCAAGATTATAGGAAAAATCAAATATATCCTCTGTATCGAGATAATCGGAAATCACACGACTGACCTCAGCACAATCATCAACAGAAACAGGATTATCACCCTCTGTTCTGTCCATATAAATTCTCAATGTATTCCCTTCAGCGGAGGGGATACGCATATCTATGATCTTCATACCCATTCCCTGCAGCAAAGGGTCTATTCTTTCCAATATGTCTTTTGCCCTCTCACTCCACATCAACATCTCCATTGTGAGTAATTACAAAAAGAGTATCCGCCTTTCGGCCAACAAAAGATGATTATACTTAACACAAAATGAGGAAAAATCAAGCTTATAAAATAATTTTCCGCACTCCCGGCTCTCTTATTATATTTTCCCGGCTTGATCAGGTTATATTTCAAGCTTATTTCTTGCCCTTATGAACTACAGAAGTATACTTTAAAACAAGAACTTTACGGGAGGCACTGGTGAAAAATAAAAAAAGTGAATATGATTCTGTAATTATTGTTTTTGCCCTGATTTTTCTTTTTATCACAATGGGTGTCGGAATACTTGCCTACTTTTATGCCGAAAATAAAAGTTCAAACTCTTCCAAACAGGAATCCTCTGTAAAAGAATCAGAAAACAAACCTGAGATTTCGGATAAAGATATCTATAAAAAGAATGAGCATAAAAACAGGCATCTTCTTAAACTTCCTCCCGTGGCAGACTTTACATTTGCAATAAGCATGGAAAACAGAAGAGGAAAACATCTGATAAACTCCCATACTTTTTCTTTCGGAAAAAAAGTACCCTACGAGGAGAAACTTTTTATACATTTTAAAATAACAGACGAAAATCAAAAAAACATAGATATATCCGAAGGACTTGCAGGCTACTTTCTTGAAATAAAAAACAGTCGTGGTATCACTCTTTTTTCCGCATCAGGAAGCCCGACCGCCTGGTTCGAAGGTCCCGCTGAATCAACCTCCGTATCTGTAAAGACATCCTCTCCGGTGGATTTAAAAAACAAAACTGAAGTCATATTTAAAGAGTTTCGCCGTAAAAACGATAAGCTGCTGTTCAAGTTTACCATTGACGGCAAAAATAATAGTTGAGCCGGCTCATAATCAGTCCGCAGTGAACTTGCGTATCGCCTGTCTGTCTTCTTCCGATATGTCTATAAATTTTATTCCCATACCCGGTATAGGGTCTTCATGAGGATCTTCGTTAACGATGAAATAGGTATCTTCTGCTCTTGCCACCTCGCCATGAACTTTAATGGTCCGTCCGGTACCGGGAAGCGAGAAAACAAGATCGAGTTTTTCGCCCGCTTCCCACAGAAGAGAAGATTTTATAAAAATACCACCCTCACTGAGATCCTTGATGTTAAAATCAATGGAGTAATCATCTCCACTTTCCCTGATTTTTATGTTGAGTGTCATGTTTTTTCTATTAAATTTTCTTTTTTCACTTCCCATTTTTCATCCATATTTTTATTTAGGGTTATTGTTTTCATCCACCATTACAATTACAGGTTCGTGGGAATCTGAAATATCTTCGGGAATATACCTGTGACTTGCTATTATTACGAGATCGGACGGAGCAGCCATACGGGCCGCCGCACCGTTTATACAGATTTTACGGCTTCCCTTTTCACCTTCTATGACATAAGTTTCAAATCGTTCTCCGTTGGTAACATTCCAGACATCCACAAATTCGTATGTTTTTATTCCGGCAATATCAAGAAGTTCTCTATCTATGGTTATACTGCCTTCATACTGAATATTTACATCGGTAACGCATGCTCTGTGAATTTTTGATTTGAGAACTTTTATCATGACAAATCCCGCCGATATCATTCACAAGACTCATTTGTGATAATAGTTAAAACACCGTTCATGTCAATCAAAAATTAAAAATCTCTTTACTGAACAAATATATTTAAGAAAAAACAATGACCTGAATCGTTAAAAAAACTTGACCATACAGATGAAAGGCTTATACTTTACGGAGATACTTACAAATGAAAGGTGTGTGTATGGTTGAAAAAAGAATGGTTCTCACAGAATCGCAGGAAAAAACTTATGAGGCAATCAGGAAATTTATTGAAGAAAAAGAGATCTCTCCTACAACACGGGAAATCGCGGAAATGCTCGACATCACCGCAGCAAGTGTTCACGAACAACTTGTCCGGCTTGAAAAAAAAGGTCTGATAAGTAAAAAACCCCGTACTGCCAGATCCATAAGACTCACAGAAGAAAGCGATGAAAAAATTCCGTCCGGAACAAGCAGATCCTCCCTTGTAAGGGTTCCGGTTCTCGGTCGGATTGCAGCCGGGAATCCTGTGTTTGCTCACGAAGAGTACGGAGAGGAGATATTCATTGACGAAAGCAACATAGGTAAAGGGCGTTTTTTTGCTCTGGAAGTTCAGGGCGACAGCATGATAGAAGCCGACATAAATAACGGTGACCTTGTTGTGGTAAAAAAACAACCCGTTGCCGACAAAGGAGAAATAATAGCCGCTCTTATTGATGACGAGGCCACTGTCAAAAGACTTGAAATGCTTGATGATAAAATAGTTCTGAAACCTGAAAACAGAAAATACACTCCCATAGATGTCACTTACAGAGATGATTTCCGCATTCTCGGCGTTGTTGTTTCTGTCATATCCTCTTCAAAATAGAGGCTCCTGTGAGTTTCAGGTTGCTTGAAAAAACCCATTTACACTTCTGAAATTCAATTTTCCCTCAGTCCGTCAACTGATTTAAACAGTTTAAAAAGTACTTTTATAAACTCCATGGAGAAAAAAAACAGAATGGCTGTGTAATGAACCCAGAGAACGGCAGTTATAATCCATGTGGCCGAACCATAAACGACATTTATACCGGAAAGTTTCGAAAGATATATATCGAAACCCCATTTCACAACACTCCACAGTACGGAAAAAAGAGTTCCGCCGAGAAAAACCGCAGATATATATATTTTTATATTTGAAGTGAAATAAAAAAGCAGAATCTGAAACAGCAGAATTATGAGAAGAGTGGTAAAAACAAAAGAAAGTATACCGCTTCGACTTTCAACTATTTCAATAAAGGTGCTCAGAAAAGGAATAGAGCTGTCAATAAAAGAGGAGAGCGACCCTATAAACATCAGCAGATAATTGAGAAAAAACATCAGCACAATTAAGGTTATCAGAAATACAACGCCCATGAGCCTGCTTATGATAACTCCTATTTTTTTTCCACCGAATATGTTGAAAAATGAACGCTGAAGACTTGAAAACAGAAGTGTAGCTGTTATAAAAAGAGTTAAAAAACCTATTATACCCAACTCAAATGAATAGGATGAAAGTTTTAAAAATCGTGAAATATAGTCTTCGGTAATATAGGGGATTACAAACTCTATGTACTCTTTTATCTGAACCGACATCTCATCCATTGTCAGATCATGAAAAGTACGAAAGGTCTCGAGAAAATATCCGGTAAGAGAACCCAGCAGAATGACAAATGGTATAAAAGAAAGCAAAAAATAAAAGCTCACCGCAGCGGCGAATGTCACACAGTTGTCATTGAAAAAATCACGGATACTGTGAAAAAAAATCCGTGTTATCAGATATTTTTCCAGAAAGGACGCTATTCCGGCGGAAATTTTACTCATCATAACGGTCATCTTTTTTTATAAATTTGAATTTAACTCTGACACCTTCGAAGTCAAAAGATCTTCGAAACTGATTTGTCAAATATCGTTCATAGGAAAAATGCACACTTTTGGGGTCTTTAACACGAAAAACAACTGTCGGAGGTTTTCCCGGCATCATTTTAACTGAATAAAAATTGTTTTCGCGATATTTCTGTGTACGGGCCGGCGGTCTTCTGATAACAGCTTTGTTCATCCATTCGCGAAGGATATCGTCTCCCACCTTCTTTTTTGTGTTTTCCGCTACTCTGCAGACCATTTTCAAAAGCTTCTCTGTTCTTCTGCCCTTTTCCGCAGAGATAGATATGACAGGCATATAGGAAGCAAATTTACATCGTTTTCTTATCTCTTTAACGAATTCGTCATAAAGTTTCGTCTCTTTTTTTATAAGATCCCATTTGTTAAGGGTTATCACAACCCCTTTGTATTTTTCGTGAGCCATCCCCAATATACGGAGATCCTGACGGGAAGCTGCAGCCTGAGAATCCATCATAACAACGACAACATCAGCACGATCCATGGATTTAAAAGCTCTTAAAATTGAAATCTTTTCCATAAATGCATGCACTTTTTTCTTTCTTCTTATTCCGGCCGTATCAATTATGCGTATACGCTTTCCTTCAAAGTCAAAAAGAGTATCTATGGAATCCACTGTTGTTCCCGCCATGGGAGTGACGAGCATTTTTTTCTCACCTATAAGTTTATTTACAAGAGTTGATTTGCCGGTGTTCGGTCTTCCTGTCACTGCAACCCTCACATCATCCTCAACGGCGGAATCCTCAAGCTCGTCAACGGTGGGGAAATCTCTAGTCACATCATCGAAAAGCTCCTCCAGCCCTCTGTTGTTTACAGAAGAGATAGGATAGATAACATCCGTGCCGAGACCATAGCAATCATTGAGCCTTGATTCATGGGCATCTGAATCTATGTGGGTTGCAGCCACCCAGACGGGGATATTCTGTCGTTTAAGAAAAAGATATATATCCCTGTCCAGTTCGGAAGGCCCGGATTTGGCATCCACAAGAAAAATCAAGGCGTTCACTTCAGAAATCAGCAGTTGAATATGCTTGCTTATTTCCGACATTATAATATCATCGGCCCTGTCAGGGAAAAATCCTCCGGTATCCACAAGGGTGAAAATCACATTGTCATAGGACACATCCTGATAGTTCACATCCCTGGTCACTCCCGGTCTGTCCTCCACAATAGCGATATTCTTACCTGTCATTCTGTTGAAAAGAGTTGACTTGCCCACATTGGGTTTTCCTATCAGTGCAACAACAGGCTTGATTTTTTCAGAACTTTCCATCGATTTTTTCATAGTAACTCCTCACTTTCTCTGTCCCGGAAAGTCTACCGTTTTTTTTTAAACAGTCAATTATGAAGGACAGAACGATATCTTTTTAAAGAAAATTCCATCCTGTTTTTCTCAAAAGCATTTTGATGCGACTTTTCCAGGAAAGGCGTTTTGCGGCCATAAACTCTCTGATAATACGCTCATCTTCATGGATATCACCCATAAGATTAAAACTGTCTTTTTTCTGAAACAGCTTCCTGTTATCCGCTCCCGCTCCGCAATTTGTACCGCTTCTGTCGAGACCGATATTATAAACCAGCGATTTCACCGGATGCATACAAAATCCGCCATTTAAAAAATGAAAGAAGTCAAACACTGCCGCCCAGGACTCCACACGCCCCGAACGCATGAGATCGAGAACATATTTCCTGTCCTCTCCGCCGCGTGCAAACTGTCGCTGTGCGTTTTCATCGGCAAACACATCGTCATAACGATCATATCCCCAGTCAACCTGCTCCCAGCGGTCAAGCCATGTTCCCCATCCCCAGCAGGAAAAACGGTTTGAAACATAGTTGTCCCACACATAATCTCCGGGGATTTCAATATCAGGACTGTGTGTGGCAACACTCCAGACCTGATTCTCAAACTCATATTTTTCAAGAGACCGATTCATATATACAAGAAATCCCGGAGAAGTTATTATATCATCCTCAAGAACAACAGCGGCATCATACTCATCAATAACCTCAGAGACTCCTGAAACGACAGAACTGCACAAACCCAGATTTTCAAAACGCTCTTTGATGCAAACATCCGCAAAACCCTCAACAGAGTGTATGTACTCTCTGACTTGAGAAACCCCGCTTACATCCGAATCACCACGGGGACCGTCAGAAAAAATATAAAGCACAGTGTTTTCAGCACCCCGATTTTTTTTAAGAGCATCTATGGTTCTTCTGGTATGATCCGGACGATTGAAAACAAAAAGAGTAACAGGAACAGGAGTTTTCATTTTTTCCTCCGGGATTTTTTTGATAATTCTTCATACACATCAAAATAATGTTTTACCATATCAACTGATGAAAAAATCTCTTCAACCTTTTTTATAGATTTTATAGAAAACTCGGAGGTAAGACTTTCATTGTTCAAAACAGTGTCAACACCTTTGATTAAATCCGACAGATTTCTGTGCTCCGCAAGATACCCGGTCTTCATATGCTCCACTAATTCAACAACCCCACCCGTTTTAAAAGCAACCGCAGGCAGCCCACAAAGCATTGCTTCAACCACAACCAAACCGAAAGTTTCCGCCAGAGTGGGAAAAACAAAAACATCAGAAGCTGAATACAATTCAAACATTTTTTGCCTATCAGAAACAAAACCATAATCCATCCAGTTTTCACAGTTGCATTCCTTTTTTTCTCCTCCGACATTTATAAAAAGAAGATTTTCATCTTTTTTAAAATGTTCGTACACGCCGTAAATATATTCGCCGCCTTTGAAAGGATTTTTCAGTCCTCCATTGGCATTGAAAAGCAAAATCTTTTTATCTTCAGGCAAAGAAAGCTTTTTTCGGGCTTTGTTCTTTTCACATCCGGCAAATGACACTGTATCAATTCCGTTATATATGAGCTGCATATCTTTTTCAGAAAGAAAAGAATCCTTCACACAATCATAAAGCCATTTTGAGGGAACAATTATTTTAAAATTCAGCGACTGAAGAACTTTTTTCTTATACCTCCACAAAAACGAAGTTGTATCAAACTTAAGAGAAGGCGGAATCGAAATCCCGGGACATTTTCCGCATCCCGTTTTCCACTTTTCACAATCAAAGGAATATGCACAATGACCGGTAAAAGGGAACATATCATGAAAAGTCCAGACAATGGGTGCAATATCGGAAAGATTTCCAAGCAACCCGTAGTCAGCATATCCTCCGTGAAAATTATGAATATGAATAATATCCGGCCTGAAATCTTCAGCCTTTTTTAAAATATTTTCAGATGAAAATGGAACTTTCAAATATTGCAGCCCCACCAATGAAGCAATCCTGCTGAAACTTTTTTCTGCAAACCAGAGCATCTTTCCTCTTGAAGAAAAAACATTGTTTTTGTCTGAATATTTTTCAGAAACAATAAAAAGCGTTTCAACACCGTAATTTTTTTCAACACCATCCATGATTTCTGAAGCAACTGACGCCGCCCCGCCAACTGTATCTGCTGTATTTATGGATAAAACTTTCATATATTTAGCATATCATCCTTTTATTTTTGGGTTGGAAGGTAATTTTTTTATTTTTATCTTTTTTTTCGACGCATTATGTAATGCTTCGCGGGAAATATCATCTTTGATTAAAGCTGCACTAAGCGTTGTGGATGCCGCCCCAAACTTTGTAAAAATATCCGTAAGCATCACAAAAAAAGTATAAAGACGAGCTTTTGCAGAGTTTTTATTAGAACTGAAAGTTTTTTCATTGTAAAAGCCATTAGTTTCACGCCATAACAGATAACGGAAATTCAACGCTTTGGAAATTTTCTCCATCTCTTTCAATGAAAGTCTGAAAACAAAATTTCCCGTTTCTTCATAAGTTGAATCCATCTCCATTCCTCCGCGTATTTTTCTGATTACATTTCGGATTTTTGCAGAAAATTCAGCTACGCAACCTCTACCTGCCCACTCCTGAGGTTCAATCAGAACAACACCTTTTGAAGCAACCCTAAGCATTTCATAAAGTGCCAGATAAGGTCTCGGAAAGTGATGAAAAGATTCTTTACAGAGAATAAAATCAAAACTGTTGTCTTCAAAAGAGAGATTCTCCGCATTTTCTTCGGCAAAATCATCAATCATACTGTTCTGTTTCATATTTTTGAGCAGAGAAGCATCAATATCTGAAGGCATTGCAGAAACACCTTTGTCTGCAAGATAAAGACTCCCCTCCGCAAATCTTCCGTCACCTACAACAAGCCATTTCGCATCAGGGTATATTTCAATTAAAGGATCCAAAAAAGAGTACAGCTTCATTTTTTCCCCGTAAGCAAGCAACGATCTGTTTTGAGGCTTCGGTTCCTTCAATCCCTTTTTTCTGTATGTGTTTCGATGTCTTTCATAACTCACAGAAGTAAAATTTCTGTCTTTATCTGTATCAGTCATCTTTTTACCTTTCTAAAAGAGTTGTCTGTAAACAAATCAATACACTGTCTTTTCTGTAGTTCTGACTTGTTGCAAATTAACCAAACCATTTTGATAATGCTTTCATCATGTTTTATAACAATCCATAATTATTGATGTATAAGCCAAATTATCTTTTCCATTCCTCTCATCAAATCTCTTTGATCTTTTTATCATTCCTTCGTCAGGAGACCAATCATTAAAATGAAAAATTCCATCTTCATCAAAATATTCAAGAAGTTTGACCTCGAAACCTGTAATTTTAAAGATTCTTTTAAAACTTTTATAATTATACAAAACCTTGTGACTATCCGCTCCCCGTCCATTTCCACCGGGTTTAACAGATTCAATATATTTTTCATCGGGATGGAAACCATCGGGGACTGCCACTCTCAAATAACCACCTTTTTCAAGGTATTTGAAACATATTTTCCCTGCCAATTGTCCCTCTTCTTCTGACAAATGTTCCCAAACATGCTCAGCAAGAATTGCATTAATACTATTTTTTTTAAAAATCTTTTCCCATGTTTTTTCATCAATTAGATTTAAAAACTCCTTTTCTGTTCTTATCCAATTTTTATATTTGTTACCGGAAGACCCTATATTTATTTTAACCGGAATACCTTGCAAACAAAACAAAAAATACTTTAACTTTAAAAAAGCGAACAAAATAAATTTTCTATAGAGATATTTCATAATAAGCATTCTGCCTTTTTTAAAGCTATCGTTTTTCGAATTAACTCCTCATCACATTTTTCAGACAAAATTTCAACAACTTTTTTGCCAAAATTTTCAGCACAAAAACATCTTGTTTCTTTTACAACAAATATTTTCACTGACAGAATCTTATAAAAATCGTTTTTTTTCACAGTTTTCATTCCTTTGTTGATCTTTTTCATATGTTTTCATCAAGAGCTTTATTCAATACTTTATCTATATCAGCAATTCTTTTTTTTACAGATAGATTTTCCAAAGCCAACTTTCTTGATCTCTCTCCCATTTTTTTTAACAACAACTTATCTGATAATAGCTCGTTCAAATATTTGCTCATTTGAACAAAGTCTTTTTCAGCAACCAGATAACCATTATCTTTATGTTTGACAACATCGGGTATACCTCCATGAAAAGTAGAAACCACAGGCAACCCCGAAGCCATAGCTTCCATTACACTTACCGGTGTTCCTTCCTCATCTCCACTTTCTGCTTTAATTGAATGTTGAACATATATATCAGATTTTGCCATCATTTCTGCTACAAAATCATGATCACGGCGGCCTAAAAAAGAAACGCTGTCCATTAAATTCAGATCTCGACACATTATCTTACATTTTTTTATCATTTTTCCGTCGCCGATCATATTCAGTTTGATGTCCGGAAATTTTTTTTTCGTCAATGAAAAGACTTTGATCAAATGATCAGGGCCCTTTTTCTCAACAAAACGGCCAACAAATAAAAGATTTTTCCCATCTTTTTTATTCCTGTTATGTGAAACAAATTTATCGACATCAACTCCACAGGGAATAAGGAATACATTATTCTCATCTGCCCCCATCTCAACAATTCTTTTTCTCATTTTTTCAGATACCGCGATAATAGCAGCGGCTTCAGCAAACAATCGTTGATAATCATTTTTGTACTTTTTTAAAAACTTATAAACAGAGGCATCAAAACCATGAAAATGGACAACCACAGGAATTTTCATCCTGACAGCGACATCAAGCATTTCTACTCCTGTAGGACCATATTCCGCCAGAATAACATCTATATTTTTTTCCCTCATATATTTTTCGTATTCTCTATTTAATTCTTTCTTTATACTTTTTTTCATAAATGGAATTTTTATAAAATAGGTTTTCCACAGTGAGAGAAACATTTTGTCTTCATCATAGAATCTGGGGCTGAAAGAACCATATATATTGAAAACATTATGGCTCAATTTATCAATATCTCTTATAAAAGTTTCAGAGTAAGTTCTTTTATTTGGATAACAGTGAAGAATATTCAAAAAAATCTCCTGAAAAATTTATAGTAAAGACTCCTGACAATCTTAAATGGCTTTAAAACAAATTTTCCAAC
>JAWOGE010000320.1:0-7811 GCA_046497165.1 bacterium
GTTTTGTTCTTTTATCATAAATGAACGACCTTTATACGGAAAAAGCAGCTCTCCGGAATCTCCATTTTCAAATTCAAAGACAGCTGTCTGTCTCATGGGCATGGTTATTTTTCCTGAGACAGCTCCGTTTTCAAAAGCGGTTTCATCTCCATTTATGAAAACTTTTTCACTGCATGGAGCTTCCTCTGTGAAACAGAAAAAATGTACAACAGTCTCATATTCAGGGTACATTCTGAATGTTTCGGGAAGGACATAGATTTTTCGTCCTCCTATTTTCGCTATTTTACTACCGTTTCTGTTCTCTTCAATCTCTTTGCTTGTAAATTGTGAAACCGTTCTTTCACGGCGAGAATTTCGTTTAATTTTATCATAATTTACCGGATAGTCAACGGTAACATCACCGACTATTACGGAGATGCTTTTAACACTGCTGTGCATATCTATCATAGAGTTTTCGGATTTGAAACGACCGTTTATTTTCAATACAGGATTTTTCACAGTTATTCCGTCGCGCGAAAGGACCTGTGCATAAACTTTTTCTGTTGAAGAGAGATCGTCTCCGTAAAGAAAAAGATAATACTCCACTCTTTTCGTATGAACGCTGAGATATATCCATATTAAAACAAAAAGAACAAGAAGTACTGATATCAGTGCTATTGTATGATACTGTATGCGTCTGGATCTGCCGATTTTCATGAAACAGATATACAGCAGATTTTTGAAAAACAGAAGGCTTTGAAAATTTCCGTTTTCATATTCATATTATGATTTTTTATCTGTTTTCACGGTGGTTTTTCCGAGATAGTGATACTTAATTATGGGCTCTATAATTGAAAGAAATGTATTTGCACGCCTGTAATCCACGGAGTCGAAAAGCAGTGATACAATCTTATCGGAAAGATTCAGTACCCCTTTTATCTCTCCGTCAACAAATATAGGTATACTGAGGAAATAATCTTTGGCATAGGATTTTTTCTTTTTCTCAAAACGACTGTCTTTTTCTATATCTTCACAGAACACGGGCTCCCCGGAATTTACAACTGTCCAGGCAACACTTGAAGGGTTGTATTTTGCTTCCAGTCCTATGATTTTTTTATTGGTGGCGGCCTCTATGAACAATTTTTTATTTTCATCAAGAAGCATTATGGAACCCTTCTCCGCATAAAGAAAGTCCAGTATCAATTTCATTGCATCATAAATAGCATCTCTGAAATCTCTTCCCGGTGAAAAAAACTTTGAAAAAGATGTGTGGGTTCTGTAAATGTAATTTTCCATGCTTTTGACACATATCATATGCATCATCTTTATGGCTCTGTTCAATATGTATGGCAATATCTTTTTGTCCACCGGCCAATATTTATCAGGTTTGCTCACATCCCGAATCCAGTCTTTATAAGAAGAGTCAGCAGAAGTCACAAATATAACAGGAAGAAAGTTTTTGTCACAGGAGTTGTGAATTTCTATGAGATCAAGTATGGAGCGATAGCTGTCTTCAACTATGAAAACCTGATTTTCATTTCTCGCACCATTCATAATGTCTTCCAGATTAACTGGTGTGGGATTGTGTCCTATTTTTTCAAGTCTTTTTATTATGGTGTCTTCGTAATCTTTGTCTCTCACCGCCAAATTGACTTTTATGCCTGTTTTCACGATTTTTTCCCGCAATAGTCCTCAAGTGGTTGTATTATATTACCGTTGTAAATACAATCAAGTTTTCGGAAAATTAATTTTCAAAAATTATCTGACAGAAAAGAACCCTTCTCGATCATATTTTTGATTTTTCTATTTTTAATTCTATAATAAGCTTATGTTTTTTTATTTGCAATGGAGGGTTAGAAAAATGCTTGCAGTTCTTAAAAGCGGAGCCATAGACGGAGTACAAGGTTTTATTGTTGATGTGGAGGTGGATATTTCCAGAGGACTTCCCGGTTTTTCCATAGTGGGACTTCCCGATAACGCTGTAAAAGAATCCCGGGAAAGAGTGAAAACAGCAACGGCAAATTCCGGACATCAGTTCCCTCAGAACAAAGTAACCATAAATCTTGCTCCGGCAAGCATAAAAAAGGAAGGAGCCGGATTTGATGTGGCAATAGCTGCCGCAGTTATGTCAATAATATACGAGCTTCCTTTGGAAAATCTGAAATCTTATATGATTCTCGGAGAACTGGCTCTTGACGGAACTGTAAAACCTGTAAAAGGTGTTCTGCCTGTTGCGATAACAGCAAGAGAAAGAGGGATGAAAGGAGTTATCGTTCCCTCGGAAAACGCTGAAGAGGCTGCGGCCATCGATAATGTTTCTGTCATCGGAATAGAACATTTAAATGATGTTCTTTCTGTGGTAAAAGGAGAACACTCTTTTTTTACGCCAGAAAAAAAGCCTGCCCGGAAAACCGAAAATTCAATAAATTTTTCCGATGTCAGAGGACATGAGCAGGTAAAACGAGCAGTGGAAATAGCGGCAGCAGGCGGACACAATGTTCTCATGATAGGTTCTCCGGGAAGCGGAAAAACCATGATAGCAAGACGGATTCCCAGCATCCTTCCCGGACTTAAACGCGAAGAAAGCATTGAAACGACAAAAATTTTCAGTGTTTCAGGTCTGCTTGATGAAAAAGGGCT
Organism: bacterium; assembly: GCA_046497165.1. Lineage (GTDB taxonomy): Bacteria > UBP6 > UBA1177 > UBA1177 > JAWOGE01 > JAWOGE01. The sequence goes on from JAWOGE010000320.1 coordinate 2,620, forward strand.
GATAAAAGAGCGACCGTTCAGGCGTCCCCACCACTCTTCCTCATATGTCGCACTTGCAGGAGGCGGAGTTCCTCCAAGACCCGGTGAAGTAAGTCTGGCCCACAATGGAGTACTTTTTCTTGATGAACTTCCGGAATTCAACAGAAACGCTCTCGAGGTTCTGAGACAACCCATGGAAGATAACACCGTAACAATATCAAGAGCAACTTCCACAGTTACCTTCCCTTCAAACTTTATGCTGGTAAGTTCCATGAATCCATGCCCCTGCGGCTATCTTTTCGACAGCAAACGCAGATGCACCTGTTCAGAAAAAAGAATAAAAAAATACCAACAGAAAATATCCGGTCCTCTTCTTGACAGAATAGACATCGCCGTGGTGGTCAACTCTGTACCGTATAAAGAGTTGAGAAGTGGAAAAAAAGGAGAAAACAGCGTCGAAATAAGAAAAAGAGTTGAAGAATGTCGTTATATTCAGCAGAAACGGTTTGAAGGAGAAACTTTTTATACAAACAGTAAAATGCCTCCCGCTGAAATGGAAAAGCACTGTGTCCTTGAAAATGAAGCTGAAAAACTGTTGAAAAACGCCATGACAAAAATGAGCATATCAACAAGAGGATACAGCAGAATACTTAAAGTTTCCAGAACTATCGCAGATCTTGACAAAGAAAAGAACATAGCCGCCCATCATATTGCCGAAGCCATCCAGTATTATAACCGAAGCATGTTCAACAGATAAGCTGTAAAAATTAAGACCTGAATCGTTCGATTCTGAGTTGGAAAACATGGGAAAGAATCCTGATTCAGAAGAGTTACACAAAATCTGAGGTTCACCCGGAGGTTAATCGGCGATTTTTGTAATCTTCAGTCTGAAAAACTCTATTAAAACGAGTTTTTCTAAACGACTTCAGTAAGAACAGAAGGTTTTTTCATTTTTCAATGAGAGAGTCGGGCGACTCAGGTTTTAGAACAGATTAAATTACTCCGCCACACAAAAATCTTCATATTTATCGCCGTTTTCAAGTTTGTATCCGCTGTCGCACTCGCAGTATTTTTGTCCATTACTCTCATCATAGTAACATTCCCCGTCTGAGCCGCAGAGAACATATTCATCATCATTATTTTGACAACTTGCAGGACAGCCTTTTTCACTGTGTTCCGGAGGAGGATTATCAATGTCACATTCACTGCATTCAGGCACCATTGGAATAATCATAAAAACGGGATCTTCCCAACCCTGATCACAAACACAGGATGCATAACCGTCACCGTCATACTCACAGGAACCATGACTTTCAATTATAAAACCTCCGGATTGCCCACAGGAATCATCACAATCTTCCAGACAGTTGCCGTCCCCGTTACTGTCCTGATATCCCGAAGAACAGAATTCACATCTGCTACCTGCATACCCTGAATCACACTCACATTCAAGTGTTCCCGTATGATCCATGCAGATACCGTTTCCATGACACCATTCGGGGTTGTCTACACATTTTTCTTCGGGAATACAGTTTCCGCCTCCGTCATCCATAAATCCCGAAGCACATTGATCACAATTTTCACCGGTGTAACCCTGAGCACAATCACATTCTGCTGTTCCGGAATCATCTCTGCATACAGAAGGAGCTTCACAATTCAAATCAGCTGTTTCGCAATTTTCCCGGCACGCTCCGTCATCGTCATTATCCTGATATCCATCAGCACACTCTTCACAGTATTCTCCTGCGTATTCATCAAAACAATTACAGACAGCCGTTCCTCCGGAATCATCGCATTCACCGCTTCCATTGCAAAAGCCTTCGCTACAGCTTTCATTTTCCATACAGACTATTTTGCCGTCCATCTCCTCTTCATGAAATCCGTCCTGGCATTCTTCGCAGTACTCTCCTGTGTATCCTGCATAGCAGTCACATGTGGCGTAACCGGCTTTTATATAGCATATACCTCTTCCGTTGCAGGTGACCCCCTCTTCACATTCAACCGGTTTATCTTCCCCGTTTTCGTCTTCATCTGAAATTTCATCATCGAACTTCTCTGCATCTTTGTCTGAATAATCATCATCCGATTCTCCGGTATTCCCGGTATCTCCTGTGTCACCAGTATCTCCTGTATCTCCTGTATCTCCTGTGTCTCCTGTGTCTGAAAAATCGTTATCAGAAGACGCTTCAGAATTTCTGCAAACTCCGTTATCACAAATCCATCCCGGGGGGCAATCGTCCTTGTTTATGCAACTGCTGCTATTATCATCTCCCCCGGACAGGCAACCTGCAATAAAAATAAAAAACATGGCCAAACCTGCCGGAAAAATCAAATTTTTTAAAAATAACCGCATAATCAACCCCTTTTGTGAGTTCTTAATATCACTGCAAATTATAACAGATCATAAAGTTGTGTCAACTGAAAATCAACAAACATAACAAAAATTGCAAAATACAGCAAAACGATTTTTTACTTACGGAATATTTTCTGTTATAGTAGTTCTGTAAGTTAACTTATTGAGGGTGTGAACTGAAATGAGTAATGTTTTCTGTACACCCCTGTATAATGGAGAGTTTTTATGAGAAAAAAATCGCAGAGTTTTCTTTTTGATCTTCTGTCCACCCCTTCTCCTTCGGGAGATGAGGCCAATATTCAGCGGAAATGGTCTTCTTATGTGAAACCTTATGCGGACAGTCTGGATATTGATACCATGGGGAACACTACGGCTGTACTGAATCCGGGCAAAGACAGAACTATTCTTCTTGCCGGACATTGTGACGAGATAGGTTTTATGGTCACAGAGATCGATGAAAACGGTTTTGTATATTTCAATAAAGTCGGTGGGATAAGCCACAAAATAGCTCCGGGAATGCGTGTTGAAATACTCACGGAAAAGGGCTCTGTCAACGGTGTTGTGGGTGTCCGGGCTAAACATCATGGAGGGTTGAATGACAGATTTGAATTTACGGATCTGTTCATAGATTGCGGTGCAAAATCAGATAAACAGCTTAAGGGAAAAGTATCCCGCGGTGATTTCATTGTTTACAGAAGAGCTCCCGAACTTCTAATGAACGATCGTCTTACCGGCAGGGGCCTTGATAACAGGACGGGGGCTTTCATAGTCGCGGAACTTGTAAGACGACTTTCCAAGAAAAAGCTCAGTGTTACTGTCCGGGCTGTGAGCACTGTAAGTGAAGAGATCGGGCTTCACGGGGCCTATTTTGCAGGAGCCGGAGCAAATCCTGATATGGCAATTGCCTGTGATGTAACTTTTTCCACGGATCATCCGGGAGTTGATAAGAAAAAACACGGAAATGTAAAACTCGGCAAAGGACCTGTTCTCGCAAAGGGGTCACCCATAAACCGTAAAATAAACACTCTTCTTGAAGAGTCGGCAAAAAGCAGAAAGATCTCTCTTCAATATGAACTTACTCCAGCAGGTACGGGAACTGATGCAGACAGAATACGATTTACCGGAAAAGGTGTTCCTGTTGCTCTTGTATCTCTTCCTCTGCGCTATATGCATGCTCCCGTGGAAACCGCTTCCATGAAGGATATTGAAAATGAAATCTCTCTGCTTTCAACAATGATAGCAAATCTTGACGGGAAAGAGAATTTATGTCCTTTGGAACTTTGAAAAAGAGGTCTCATGAAATTGATTACTTATGTTTTTATTTTGTTTTTTTCTGTATCTTGTACGGAACAGTTTCAGCACGGAAAAGGATCCACCATGGTTGAAAAATCTGAAAAATCAATACTGAAAGAGAAAGGCTGGACCGGGGACAATGCGGAAAAAATATCGAATTTTTTACTCAGACACGGTAAAGAAGGTGGTGTTGCCATATTTGACTGGGACAACACTGTCATAAAAAACGATATGGGCGATGCACTTTTTTTTCACATGGTAGAAACAGGCAGTTTCCCGGCTGTTTCAGATTTTGCGGATCTCAGCATCTTTTTTACCGACGAAGCTGTGGCAGCATTGAATGAAACTTGTCTTGATTCAATTGACGGAGGACGGATAAGATCCGACATTGACAAAAAATGTGCCCGTGAGCTTCTTTCGGTGTATGACAGAGCTGAAACCACTGACGGGAATCCGGCTTTTTCCGGTTTTGACGAAAATCGTACGGAACCTTCCTATGCTTTACTCGCACATATGCTCGGAGGGTTAACCGGCCGTGAAATTAAACATAAAACAGAAAAATTGTTCGCACGACTCCTTAAAGAACCTGTTGGAAGTGAAAAAATTGTGGGCGGTTTCAAAGTTCCGGACTATGTGAGAATATATCCTCAAATTAAAGAGTTGATTAAACTTATGAACGATTACGGTTTTGATGTCCGTATTGTTTCCGCCTCTCCCCAGGAAGTTGTGGAGGTTTGTGCGGAAAAAGCCGGTGTTACTGCGGATAAAGTAATTGGAATACGAAATGTAAAAAAAGGGGATGTTTTGACACGGGAGATAAGAGGATGCGGTGATGTTGAAGATTCTGAAAACACTATGATAACCTACAAACTGGGCAAAAGATGCTGGATTAACAGCAAAATATTTAAAAAAGAAAATCCCTGTGAAAAACAGCCTGAAAAATACAGGCCCGTGTTTGGAGCCGGCGATTCCGATACGGATATATTTTTCATGAAAGATGCTGTGCATCTCCGACTGCTCATAGATCGTGACAAGCCTCTCATAACAGAGGAAGCACGATTAAACAAAGACGGAAAATGGATTGTTCAGCCCATGTTCATAAAATGAAAAAAACTGTTCATCTTCTATTTCCTTCAGGTGTTTTTGCAGCAGCTGTAATAACCATACTTTTCACAGAAACGGCCAAAGAAACACTGATGGCTCTTTCCGGCTACATTTTTATAGCATCTGCCACTCTTTCCCTGTTTTTTTCCTTCCGTCTGGGGCGTACAAGACATTTTTTTACAGCGATTCTTCTTTTTATTGTCTGCTCGACCTCTTTTCTTATTATTCCCGAATCGGAAAGCGATATTCCCCTGAAAGAGCTCGTTGTTTACAACTGCACAACTTTTTTTATTCCGCTGCACATAACTCTTTTCGCATGGTGGAGGGAGAGGGGAATTTTAAATGTCCGGGGAGTTCTGCGTCTTCTGTGGATATTCATCTTTCCTTTTATGTTGTGGTTCGCAGTATCTGAAAAATGGATTGAATTTTTTCCTCTTTTTGCAAATCAGATGAAGCAGTCTTT
>JAWOGE010000018.1:0-6122 GCA_046497165.1 bacterium
ATTATCTCGCTGCTGTTTCAGACCGGCTATCTCACCATTCGTGAAAAGGACGAGTACGGATTTTACATGCTGGACTATCCAAATGAAGAGGTCCGGCGATCATTTGCCGGAAGTCTTCTCGAAGCGTATTCGTCAAAGCAGCAGTCGGATATCGGACAGACAACCAGGGATCTGCTCATAAGCCTGAAAAACAACGACATGGATGAGTTTCGCGACAATATCAATGTGCTGTTTTCATCCATACCGCATCAGATTTTTCTGGATAACTTCGAAGCCTACTATCACTCGATAATATTTCTGACGCTGCGTCTTCTCGGACGATACATCACCGTGGAACAATCCTCTTCAAGGGGCAGGTCCGATGCCGTTGTCCGGACAGATGAAATTGTGTATGTGTTTGAATTCAAAATGCCTCCGAACACCGCAGAAGACGCCATTAAACAGATAAAGGAAAAAGGCTACCATACACCATATCTCAAAGATAAACGGCAGAAATTCATGATCGGCATCACCTTCGATCCCGACAAAAAACAGATCGGCGAGATGAAAATCGAGGAATTTTAATGTAGCGACGTGCCGCTGGCGCGTTGTATGTAAGATACCCTCAGTCAGCCTTCGCTACGCCTTTATTATTCAGAATGATTTCAGGTGTAAGAGGTTGCAAGAACATATAAAAGTACTATAAAGCTCTCATGGTTATCCAGTGAAATCGGCAAATCTGATTGTCGTTGGACATTTTCGGGTTTCAAAAATTTTGAGACCTGTTTCCAAGTTGGTATTCTTGTAAAGCTACTGCTGTTTTTCATGTGCGAAACTTGAGTTACTGTTTTTTGGATGATTTTTTTGAATGAAAGACAGATAAAAGAATGGGAAAAAGTATCAGACTTGCTGTTGTAACGGTTACTATGCCAACTGCTGCGATCTGTCCCATGGAGGATATTCCCCGGTGATCGGAGAAAACAAGAGAGAAAAAGCCGACAAATGTTGTCAAAGCACTGAAAAGTACAGCTCCTCCGGTGGTGGCAAGAGTGTGCGATATTCCCGCCTGACTTCGATGGGAAAGATATCGGTGGTAAAGATGAATGCTGCTGTCTATACCGATGCCGAGAACAGTGGGAACAATAACCATATTGAACAGGTTGAATTCAATGTTCAGAACACGGGCCAGAGTGAACATCCAGAGAAATCCGCAGACAAGCGGCAGAAGAACTGTTATGCTTTTTCGTATGGATCTGAACATAATCATCAAAGTTATAAAAACAGCGAGAAGGGCCAGACCTCCGGAGATGGGAACATCTCTGTGCAGTACGGTGTAGATGTCGGAAAGCAGAAGAAATGCACCGGACATTTTAAACTTTTTCCCTTTGTCAGGTGAAATTGTTCCGTAAAGTTCTTTTATTTTACGAACATTTTTTATATCGTTTTTATTACCGCTTGTAAGCAGCATTACAACTTTTCCCGTGTCTCCGTTTTTTTCCCGAAATTTATCTTTTATCCAGAGAGGTAAATCATCGGCGGAAATTGTTCCGGGAACATGGAGAAGGGGCATAATTTCCTTCTCTACTCTTAGCAGATTTTCTTTGTTGAGGAGATTTTTTTTGCGGCGTATCAGATTTCGGGTTTTTTTGATAACATTCAGTTTTTTATCCTGTTCCGTGGGAATAAATGTTTGAAGAGAAAGGATCCCTTTTATCCTGTTGCGGTCCTTTCTGTGGCGTTTTTTCAGAATTTCAAGATGTCTTGTCAGAGATTCCGCTTCCTGTTGTGAACCGGTAAGATATATGGCCGATAAACCTCTTGAAAACACATCTCTTTCCTCCTGTCCCGCCACTTTGTTATAGCGTTTTATAATAGAACTTTCGTCCGGTTGTATACTTTTTTCCTTTTGCTCAAATCTCAGTTTGTTGAGATTGTATTCAAAGGGAGCGTTTAACATGACAAAAATACTAATTAGAACCATCATAAAGGCTACAGAGAGAATAGGTTTTCGAATTTTGTTGAAAGTTCTGTATGTGTAAAATAGAACGGCCAGTTTTCGGGGACGAACTCTGACGGACACAATAAACTCTGTCATCAAAATAAAAACAGGAAAAAACAACACAAAAGCAAAAAAAGCAGCAAGAACTCCCACGGCGGCAATAAATCCGTAATCAAAAAAACCTTTGAAATCAAGGAGCATGAGACTGGCAAAAGCGACAGATGTTGTTACCGCACCGGAAAACATCGCGGGAACAACCTCTTCCATGGTAACAGACAGAGCTTTTCGGACATCTTTGTAACGCTGTTTTTCTTCGCCGTATCTGCTCAAAAGATGAATCCCGAAATCGATGCCGAGACCGTAGAGAACAACATAACTGAAAGCGGAAACTATGTTGAGTTTATCTATGAAAAGAAGTGTGACAGAAAGAGAAAAAAGAATTCCGGCTGTAAGAGGCAGCATAATAATGAAAAAAGATAGCAGTGTGCGGAAATAAAAAACAATTATAAAAGTCAGCATGATCACACAAAGTAAAAGAACAGTCATCAGATCAGCTGTCATGGCGTTCATTTCCTTGACTTTGTCATCCAGACGGCCTCCCACTTCCACTTTTACTCCGTATTTCTCAGGATCCAGTTCAGAAACTTTTTCCGAGATAAAATGTCTGAGATTTTTTATATCATTTACATCTGTAGCACTTCCGCTGGGACGAACTTTCATGGTAAGAAATCTGCCGTTTCCCGCAGTACTGTATCTTGTTATGTTGTGCCGTCTGCGTTGTTTTTCAAGTGTTTTAAAAACCCTGTCCAGTGTTTTTTCAAATTTGCCGTCAATTTCTGAATCTGATTCTTTGTCTTGTTCTCCGGAAACAGACCACATTCTTTTTCTTGTCTCTTTTTTTATGATACGGTCTATTTCATCGTGATGTTTTTCAAGCTCTTCAAGGGGCAGATAAAGCAGCACATGATCCTCTATGACAGAGACATCTCTTTCATATTCAATCGCTGTAACCAGAGGAGTGTCCAAAATGACGGTTCTCAGGGCATCCATGAACTTTTTATTCTTTTCAAAATTCGATGATTCCGAAACAATGAGCATGTTTTCAAAGGTGCCCATACGATCTTCCACTTTTTCAAGCTCTTTTATTGTAGGATTATCCCCTCGGAAAAGGGCTGTGAGATCTGTATCCATCCGAAAACTTGCGGCAACATGAAAAATCTGGACAATAAAAATTATAAGTAATATCAAAAACACAGAAAAACAGTGGTTTTGTGCCAAATTAAAATATTTGCGAACAAAAGTTTTCATTTTTTATCCTCAAAGTTTCAGTGAAAATGAGATTCCGCCGGTGATAAAATGTCTTTTTTTATTTGAAATATCAAAAAAATTCGCTCTCATATCCATGTCAAAATTTCTTATATATCTGTATCTGAAATATCCACCGAGAGAGATATCTCCAAAATGTTTGTCGGTCATAAAAGAAAATAGCCATTGTTTCTCAATGTCATTTCCGCTGCTGAAAAGAGGCCAGAGATCTCTGAAAGAAGAACCATGTCCACGATACTGCTGTTTTTTTCCGGGTGCCTGAACATAGGAGATCATCCAGGAAAAAGAGAGATCTTTTTCCGTGCTGAAACTGTGCTCCAGAAGAAAACTCTGCATGTCGCGTCCGTAGGGATGCCCTATGGGTATGTTGTCATGAGTGTAGCCTTCCTGAGAATAGAAGTGATGTGTGTAGAAAGCGTAGGGTGTTGACGCGTATTCCAGTCTGAAAGTCTGACAGGGGATTTCCATGAAAAGCCCCGTTGTGTAGGAGGTGTCATAAAACTTCATGAAAAAAAATGGAAATGTAGGTTCCATGAATTTATTGTTGTCCTTCTGCCAGATAAGATGAACATCGGTACCGCCCTGCTGAAAATAAAATTTAAATTTTTCAATGTCACTCCAGAGCCATCTCATTGGAATGGTGAAAGAAACATCCCATGCGGCCATTGCGTCATTGTCAAAATCCCTGTTATCATAAACATCCGGTTGATGGTTTTCTTCGGAAGCGAGAATGAATTTGGGATACTCCCAGGGGTAATATGTAGGGCGTCCGGCTCCGCCGTAAAAAGTCGTTCTTGTTCCACCTATTTTAAGCCATGAAAAAGGTTGCCAGGTGATCCGGACTGCAAGAATCTCAGGATCATCAATATCGTTTCTTTCTTCCTTGAACCAGCCTTTGACAGCCAGAAAATCCCATTTACCGAAAAAATTGATACTTTCTTCAGTCTGCATTTTCAGATTTATAAAAGGGGATATATTTCCGCCAAGAAAGACACCGTATTTCCCGGGACCGAAAGAGAGATCGTTTCGTCCGAAATCAAAAGACAGTTTGCCGGTACGCAGTTTTCCAAAAGCCCTGAATACGCTTATATCCACATTGTTCTGTGAAGCGGTCTGTCTGAACTGGTAATAAAATGCAAAAAGTTCGTTTACAGAAATATATCCATCGGCATAAAGAGATGAAGACGCCCCTTTTTCTGCACTTAATCCTGCACCGGCCGGAAGAAAAAACTCATCTTCGTTGGTCAGAAGAACTATCTGTTCAAAAGAGTGAAGAGGTTTGAAAAAACTGTTTTCATTTATTACAAAAACGCTGCCTTTTTCAATGCTTTCCCGGGGAACTGAAAAAAAATCCCCGTGTCCGTTGCTCGGTTTTTCCCTTTCATGATCTGATATATCCGCCCTGAGTTCCATAAAAAAAACAATCGAAAAACCGAAAATCAGAAAAAGTTTTAAAATTTTATCTCCAAAAACGAAAAAACGACTTTTCACAAAAAATTCAGTTACCGTTTCTGTGTACGGCGACAGATCAATCTTTATTTTTTTCATAATACTTTTCAAACTGTTTTTCATATTCATTAAAAAATCTTTTTCTTATGTCCGGCCAGTTTTGTTTTTCAGCGTATGCAACAGCATTTTCAGTCATAGTTTTTTTTAAATTTTCATCATGTAGAATTTTAAGGATGCAGTCGGCAAACAATTTGCTGTTTTTGGGCTCGGAATGAAATCCGCTGATACCGTCTTCAACTATACCTGCAGGCCCTCCTTGGGTAGCAACTACAGCAGGTGTTCCGCATGCGAGAGATTCCAGAACAACATTTCCGAAGGTTTCTGTAATACTGGGAAAAAAGAAAACATCACTGGATGCATATATCCGGGCCAGAGCTTTGTGTTCAAGAAACCCTGTGAATACCGCATGAGGCATCTTTTGACGAAGTTCTTTTTCCGCAGGACCGTCCCCGGTAACGATAAATTTCACAGACGGGTCTTTTTTTCGGATTATTTCAGACACTTCAGCCAAAACCGCAAGTTCTTTTTCCCAAACAAGGCGGCTTACAAAAAGAACCCTTTTTGTGTTTTTTCCGGCAAGCAAATCCATATGTCTTTCATCTTTTCGAGAAGGATTGAAAATTTCCATCTCTATTCCCCGGCTCCACAGAAAAAGTTTTTCCGATTTGATTCCGTGCTCTTCAAGCTCTGAAATTATAGCTCCTGAAGGAACAAAAATTTTTGAACAGGAGTTGTAAAACCATCTCATGAACTTTAGGACTATTTTTCGCAATAAAGGAGAAAGAGGTCCGCATTTGCCCACAAAATAATACTCCTGATAGCTTATGAAATGTGTGTGATAAGTTGCAAAAACGGGAATTTTGTGTTTCTTTCCGTATTTCACGGCAAAAAGACCCATGAGTGACGGAGATGTGAAATGAATAAAATGCGGAGAAAAATCTTTGAGAATTTCACGAAGTTTTTTATTAAAAAATGGAAGCCCTATGGGATATTTGGGATTCGGAGGCCAGGTTCTGCTTCTTATTATATGTACGGTGAACGGAATTTTATGGACAGGAGGTTGTGCCGTTATAAAAACAACTTCAAAAAGTTCCGGATCTATTCCCTTTATTATGTGATGCACTGTACGGGTGACACCGTCCAGATTTTCCTGCATGACATCGGCAAAAAACGCTATGCGAATTTTTTTGTTCAACACACTCTCCTCCTGAATAAAGTCCAACCGATTATAGCAATAATATACGGAAAGTAAAAAAACAGCGACAAAAGCCTCCCTTCGAAGGTTTTGCAAACTCCTTCAGGAGAAGAC
>JAWOGE010000092.1:0-10648 GCA_046497165.1 bacterium
TGACATCTATGATAACATGACCGTACTGCCCTTTGCCGCCAAACTGTTTTGCAAGTTTGTACTCAACCGTTCCGGATTCGGCAACTGTTTCCCTGTAAGAAACCTGGGGTTTGCCTATGTTGGCATCCACCTTGAAATCACGCCGGAGTCTCTCAACGAGAACTTCAAGATGCAGCTCTCCCATTCCGGAAATTATAAGCTGCCCGGTTTCATCATCTGTGTTCCAAGTAAAAGTCGGGTCTTCTTTTGCAAGTTTTGCAAGTGAATACATTAGCTTGTCTTCATCCGCACTTGTCTTAGGCTCTATGGCAACCGATATTACAGGTTGGGAAAACCAGAGTTTTTCAAGCATAACTTTATTGGATTTTTTACATAGCGTAGAGCCTGTAACACTATTTTTCAACCCCAGAACAGCCCCTATGTTGCCGGCTTTTATTTCATCAACATCTTCGCGTTTGTTTGAATGCATGCGCATAAGTCGATTTATACGCTCAACTTTTCCGGTACTTGCATCAAAAACCTGTTCGCCTTTTTTCAGTACACCGCTGTAAACTCTTATAAAATTCAACTCTCCAACATAGGAATCCGCCATGACCTTAAATATAAATCCGGTAAATTCAGCATCTTCAGAATGAGGCACTGAAATCTTTTTGTGAGATGAAGGATGCTCTCCCATGACAGGAGGCAATTCGTCCGGTGACGGGAGATAATCAAGAACAGCGTCGAGCAAAGGCTGAACACCTTTATTCTTAAAAGAGGCTCCGCACAAAACAGGATGGATTTCATTTTTTACAGTACTATCGTGTATAGCTTTTTTAAGTATATCAGAAGGGATCTTTTCTCCCTCAATAAATTTTTTCATTATTTCATCATTTCGCTCGGAAACGATTTCTATCATATGTTCTCTTGCAGCTTCAGCTTCCTCTTTCATTGACTCAGGATAACCGTCAACAATCTCATACTCAGCATTTAGTCCGTCATTTTCATACATATATGTTTTTTCTTCAACGAGATCAACCATACCCGAAAAATCATCACTGGAACCCACCGGCAACTGAACAGGAACAGCACAGACTTGCAACTTTTTCTCTATGTCTTCTACAACATTCATGAAATCAGCACCTATGCGGTCCATTTTATTGACATAGCATATACGAGGAACATTGAATTCCGAAGCTTTTCCCCAAACGGTTTCCGACTGACTTTCCACTCCGCCCACTGCACAGAAAATAATAACAGCTCCGTCAAGAACTCTGAGAGTTCTTTCAACCTCACCGGTAAAATCCACATGACCGGGAGTATCTATTATATTTATTTTCTTATTTTTCCAATAACAAGTAGTGGCTGCGGAGGTTATGGTTATGCCTCTCTCCTGCTCCTGACCCATCCAGTCCATGATGGCTGTACCGTCGTTAACTTCGCCCATTTTATATGAGATGCCCGTATAAAACAGTATCCTCTCCGTAGTTGTAGTCTTGCCTGCATCAATATGTGCCGCAAGTCCTATGTTACGGATATCAGACATGCTGTATTTGTCTCGGGCAACTGTCATAACTGCAGAACCTCCGGTTACCAGCTAAACTGGGCAAAAGCTTTGTTAGCCTCTGCCATCTTGAGAGCTTCAACTTTTTTGTTGTAAGCGTTACCCTCTTTTTTCATAGAACTTCTCATCTCTTCTTCGAGCCTTTGAGCCATACGCTTCTCGCTTCTCTTTCTGGCAGCGTTAACTATCCATTTAATAGCAATTGAACGGCCTTTTTCAACAGACACTTCCGTGGGAACCTGATATGTGGCTCCTCCAATTCGTGTCGCTTTTATCATGACTTTAGGACAAACATTGTCCACGATTTCAAGAAAAACATCAGCGGGGGATTCTTTTTTCTCTTCGGCAATACTTTCTATTGCTTTATAAACAACCCTTTCCGCAACATTTTTTTTACCGGCAAGCATTACATTGTTTACAAGCTTGCCAATCAAATAGTCATTATATTTGCTGTCAGGCATGGTTTCTATTCTTCTTTTAGCCATCAGCTTAACTCCCTAAATTAAATTATGACTTTCTAACTCCGTATTTCGAACGGCTGTTTTTTCTGCCTTCCACTCCGGCAGTATCGTATTTTCCCCGAACAATATGATAGCGGACGCCGGGCAAATCCTTCACCCTTCCTCCCCGCACAAGCACCACACTGTGTTCCTGAAGGTTATGTCCTTCACCGGGAATATAAGATGTAACTTCAAACCCGCTTGTAAGACGAACCCTGGCAACTTTACGCAAAGCAGAATTAGGTTTTTTAGGTGTGGTCGTATAAACACGAACACAAACACCTTTTCTCTGAGGACAATGCTTCAGAGCCTGATTCTGTTTTTTCTTTTTCACTTCTTTTCTTCCTTTACGAATCAACTGATTTATGGTCGGCATTCCACATATCCCTAAGTGGTTAACAAAATACGGGGGGATTATAGTTTTGCTGTGCACTCTGTCAAAATATTTTTCGAAAGTCAATGCAAGCTACTGATATAACATATAAAAAAGGCGACATCATATGTGCCGCCTTATTTTCATTAACTGCTGTTGAACACTATGAGTCAGAAAAAGCATCTTCATCAGATTCATTATCTTCGGAAAAATCAAGTTCATAATTGTCCATATTGTAAATCGGAAAACCTGTACCGGCAGGTACACGCTTTCCTATTATGAGGTTCTCTTTTAGCCCCCTGAGACTATCTGTTTTTCTTTCCACAGCCGCATTCGCAAGAACTTTTGTCGTTTCCTGGAAACTTGCAGCAGAAAGAAAGCTTTCCGTATTCAGAGAAGCTTTTGTTATTCCGAGAAGTATGGTCTCCCATTCAGCCGGTTTTTTATCTTCAACCGAAACCCTGCTGTTTATCTCTTCAAGGCGTTCTTTTTCTATATATTCACCTTTCATAAGTTCAGTTTCTCCACCATCGGTGATTTTCACTTTCCTGAGCATCTGCTTGACAATTATTTCAATATGCTTGTCGTTTATTTTGATACCCTGAAGTTTGTAAACTTTCTGAACTTCCTGAACGAGGAAATTAGCAACTTCCTGCTCTCCTCTTATGCGAAGGATATCCTTAGCAGAAACATTTCCCTCCGTAAGAGGTTCGCCGGCCTGAATCCAGTCACCATCATGAACATTTATATGCTTTGTTCGGGGAACCTGATATTTTCTTGTTTCCCCCACTTCGGGCTTCACTTCTATGAGAGTCTTTCTGTGAGTTCCTTCGCCCTGTAGTATGGAAACATATCCATCTATTTCACTTACAACTGCCGGTTGTTTCACTTTTCTTACTTCAAAAAGCTCTTCGACCCGAGGCAGTCCACCTGTAATATCTTTTGTTTTTCTTGTTTCTCTTGGAACTTTTGCGAGTACCTGTCCTGCATAAACTTCCTGTCCATCTCTAACCTCAAGTCTTGAATTTGCAGCGAGATGATGAATCGCTTCTCCTCTGTTAACTTTTTTTGCTTGAAAATCTTCATTTGAAGTTTCATCAGAAGCATCTGTAATAACAAGCTGGGGAGATTTGCGGGTATCTTTAGAAGGTATAATAATTGTTTTAGCCCGCCCCATTTCAAGATCTTCCTTTGCGGTAATCCCTTGCTCAATGTCAACATATCTGATAATACCACCCGTTTCAGCAACAATTGGAGTATTGTAAGGATCCCATCTTGCAAGAAGCTGACCTCTTCCAATTTCCTCATTATCATTTACAAAAAGAGCCATGCCGTATCTGACAGGATATTTTTCAAGCTCTTTACCGCTTTTTGAATCTTTTATGACAATTCGACCGTTTCTATTCATGACAACAGCTTTTTTGTCACCTTTTTCAACTTTTACTTTTTTGATATTGCGATACTCAACTATTCCGTCCCTTTTTGATTTATGCTCCGACTGTTCTGAACCGTGAGAAGCTATACCTCCGACATGGAAAGTTCTCATTGTCAACTGAGTTCCGGGCTCACCTATCGACTGAGCGGCTATAACACCCACTGCGGAACCTATGTTGATCATCTTATTTCTGGCAAGATCCAGACCATAACATTTAGCACACACACCGTATTGTGACCGGCAGGTCAATGTAGAACGAATATTTACAGAATCAACTCCGAGGTCCACTATTTTTTTGACATTTTCATCGTCAAGAATCTCTCCAGCCTCAACAACTATTTCGTCTGTATCGGGATCAAGGACATCATCAAGAAGAGTTCGTCCGAAAATTCTCTCCTCGAGAGGAGAAATAATCTCACCGCTGTCATTTATGAGAGCGTCAACATCGATACCTATGTTGGTTCCACAATCCTCTTCAACCACAACAACATCCTGTGCAACATCAACAAGGCGTCTTGTAAGATATCCGGAGTTTGCTGTTTTAAGAGCAGTATCAGCAGAACCTTTACGGGCTCCGTGTGTTGAAACAAAATACTCAAGCGGAGAAAGCCCTTCTCTGAAATTGGATTTTATAGGTGTCTCTATTATTTCACCGCTGGGTTTTGTCATGAGTCCACGCATTCCGCCAAGCTGTTTTATCTGATCTTCGCTTCCACGAGCTTTCGAGTTCGCCATTATATAGAGAGGATTCTTGCTGGGCATTATCACATCACCCCATTTTTCATGGGTTATATGTTTTTCAACAAGATTATCCATCATTTTTTTAGTTACAGTTTTTCCAACTTTATCCCAAAGATCGACCAGATGATTATATTTTTCACGATTGGAAAGTTCACCTCTGTTTACTTTTTCTATGACCTCTTCCATCTTATTTTCAGCTTCCTCTATTATTGTCTTTTTCTCTTCAGGTATTGTAACATCTGAAATACCGAGAGAGTAAGCCGCCACCGTAGAAAACTCATAGCCGAGATTTTTGAGATTGTCAGCAAGAAGAACTGTTTTTTTCTCCCCTGCTGTTTTATAACTTCTGTTAATGAGAGCGGTCCAGTCTTTCTTTTTGTGCCGTTTGTTGATTATTTCAAAATCTATCTCTTCGGGAGTTATCTCTCGTATGAGAACTCGCCCCGGGGTTGTCCTGTAGCGTTTTCCATTTATTCTGACATACACCATCGACTGCCATTCAACTACTCCTGCATCGCGTGCTGCCAAAACATCGTCGGGAGAGTAAAAAAACTTCCCCTCTCCTTTTCCGTAAGGCTTTTCTGTTGTGAGATAATAAAGCCCCAGAACCATATCCTGTGTAGGCCCTATTACTGTCTCGCCTGATGAAGGAGAAAGGATGTTGTTAGTGGACATCATCAGAACTCTGGCTTCTATCTGAGAATTTATTGAAACAGGAAGATGCACTGCCATCTGGTCACCGTCAAAATCCGCATTGTAAGGTGTACATACAAGAGGATGCAATCTTATTGCCTTTGAATCTTCGAGAACTATTTCAAAAGCCTGTATGCCCAATCTGTGAAGAGTGGGTGCACGGTTAAGAAGAACCATCTGTTCTTTAACAACTTCTTCAAGGATTTCCCATACAACATCTTCTTTGTTGTCCACCATCTGTTTTGCACTTTTTATGGTACTGACATAACTACGCTCCTGAAGAACCCTGTATATGAAAGGTCTGAAAATCTCAAGAGCCATAACTTTAGGAATACCACACTGATGAAGTTTGAGGTCCGGCCCCACAGAAATAACCGAACGACCGGAATAATCAACTCTCTTACCAAGAAGATTCTGTCTGAAGCGACCCTGCTTACCTCTCAGCATATCACTAAGAGATTTCAGTGGACGCCTGTTGGAACCCTGTATAGGTCTGTGAACTTTTGTGTTATCAAAAAGAGCATCCACGGCTTCCTGTAGCATGCGCTTCTCGTTTTTTATTATAACATCGGGAGCACCGAGATCCATGAGTTTTTTCAATCTATTGTTTCTGTTTATAACTCTGCGGTACAAGTCATTGAGATCACTCGTAGCAAAACGGCCTCCGTCAAGAGGAACAAGCGGTCTGAGATCAGGCGGAATTACAGGCAACACTGACAATATCATGTTTTCAGGTCTTTCATCCGATCTCATGAACTTGTTTATTACATTTATTCTTTTTTGTATCTTAGCTCTCTTACTCGAATCCCCGGTTTCCCCTTTCTCTTTTTCAAGATCGGATTCCAGTGCATAAAGATCAACTTCTTCAAGAAGAGTTCTCAAAGGTGCGGCTCCTGTGGCAACTTCAAGAGCATCAAAACCATACTCTTCAATATACTCCTCATACTTTTCATCACTTATAAAGTCACCCCGGTTTATTTCCGGAATTTCACTTTTCATGGCAATAAAACCTTCACAGTAAACAATACTGTGAACATGTGCATTTTTAAGACCCAGTATATTACCTATGAAATAAGGAGAAGACTTCACAAACCATATGTGAGCTATGGGAGTTGCAAGAGTTATATGTCCCATACGATCTCTACGCACTTTCGAATCTATAACTTCCACACCGCAACGCTCACATACAATGCCTTTGTATTTCATTCTTTTGTATTTTCCACAAAGACATTCATAATCTTTCACCGGACCGAATATTTTAGAACAGAAAAGACCATCTTTTTCCGGTTTAAATGTCCGGTGATTCAATGTTTCCGGTTTTTTTATTTCACCGAAAGACCACTCTTTAATTGTTTCCGGACTGGCAAGAGAAACTTTGATCTCCTTGAAATCCATGCTACTTTTAGGTTTGTCAAAAACCTTATATATATCTTTCAATACTGCCTCCCTGTTTTATACGAATCATCTTTTACTTGGAATCATTTCTTATGAGCTCAAAATCAAGGCACAAACTCTGCATCTCTTTTTGAAGAACAGAGAAAGAAGCCGGTATGCCCACTTCAAAATCGTGTTTTCTCCTGATAATTGACTCATAAAGCCGTTTTCTTCCCTCAACATCATCTGATTTAACAGTAAGGAACTCCTCCAAAGTATAAGCCGCACCGTATGCTTCAAGTGCCCAGACTTCCATCTCTCCGAGACGCTGTCCACCGAATTGTGCTTTTCCTCCGAGAGGCTGTTGTGTGACAAGGGAGTACGGCCCGGTACTTCTTGCATGGACTTTTTCATCAACAAGATGGTGAAGTTTCATAATGTACATTACACCAACTGTCACATCATTTTCAAAAGGCTCTCCTGTTCGTCCGTCAAACAAAATCATTTTACCATTTTCTTCCTGTTCCGCATATTCAAGCATTCCGTTTATATCTTTTTCTTCTGCTCCGTCAAAAACGGGTGTCGCCGTATAAACACCATTGCGTACGGATTTAAGATATTCTTTTATGTCCTCTTCATCAGCCTCATCTATGTAACCGGCAATTTTTTCAGAAGGATTCAAAACTTTTTTAAGTTCCTGCCTCAATTCATCGACATCAAACTGAGTTTTAATATAGCGACTCAGTTTTTCTCCTGTTTTTCTTGCAGCAAGTCCCAGATGAGTCTCCAATATCTGTCCCACATTCATTCTACTGGGAACACCCAACGGATTAAATACTATATCGGCGGTAGTTCCGTCTTCCATATAAGGCATATCCTCTTCTGGAAGAACTCTTGAAACAACACCTTTATTTCCGTGTCTGTTGGCCATTTTATCGCCCACAGAAAGAGGTCTTTTTATGGCGACAAAAACCTTGACCATTTTAATTACACCGGAAGACAGGTCCTCTTCTCTTGTTATCTGCTTTATCTTGCGTTCATAAATTTTCTTTATTGTATCAAGCTTCCTGCGCATGAAATCTATCCTCTCACGCACGGAATTCATACATTTAACATCGGAAACACTTATGGATGTTAGATATTTACCCGGAATATCAGCAAGTATTTTTTCAGTTAAAACAATTCCTTTCTTTACAGTAATTTTCCCTTTTCCATCCACTATGTCTGTATCGATTTTTTTCTTAAGGAGCAAACTGCGTATTTCATTGTAAACATGCTCCTCTATTATACTGAGTTCATCATTTTTATTGCGCTCTATGTTCCTTATCTGCTCCATCTCCTGCTCTTTAATACGATCATCTTTACGAACACCTTTTCTTATAAAAATTCTTGTGTCCATAACTATCCCGCTGACACCGCTGGGGACTTTTAAAGAGGTATCCTTAACATGCCCGGCTTTTTCGCCGAATATAGCACGCAGAAGCTTCTCTTCGGGAGAAAGAACTGTTTCGCTTGTGGGAGTAACTTTACCTACAAGTATGTCTCCGGGAGTCACTTTCTGACCCCGGCGTATTATCCCGCTTTCATCCAGTTTTTTCAATATCTCTTCAGAAGCATTCGGGATATCCGATGTTATTTCTTCGGGACCTCTTTTAGTTTCTCTTGCTTCACAAACAAACTCTTCAATATGAACCGAAGTATACATATCATTACGGACAACCCGTTCATTCACAAGTATTGAATCTTCAAAATTATATCCGCGCCAGGGCATAAAAGCGATCAACATATTTTTGCCGAGAGCAAGTTCACCTCTATAAATCCCCGGTCCGTCAGCTATAACATCTCCCTTTTCCAGTATATCACCTGAAGAAACAACCGGCTTCTGATTGAGACTGGTACTCTGGTTGGATCGCCTGTATTTCTGAAGATTATATATGTCAACATCCACCGGGCCGTTATCGTTATCAACTTTTACAACAACTCTGTCGGCATCAACTCGCACAACCTTCCCGACTCGCTTTGCATATACGGCATATCCTGAATCCTGAGCTACAAAACGTTCCATGCCTGATCCCACAAGAGGAGAATCTGTTTTTATGAGAGGAACTCCCTGTCTCTGCATATTGGATCCCATCAAAGCTCTGTTTGCATCATCATGTTCAAGAAAAGGTATGAGTGCTGCGGAAACCGATACTATCTGAAAAGGAGCAACATTCATGAGAGTAACTTCTTCTTTTTTTACAACCTGCATTTCTCCGTTTTTCCGACCGGTCAGTGTGTTTTTGATCAGTTCTCTTTTGTCATCAATACCGGTTGTGGCAGAAACTATAACTTCATCCTCTTCATCCATTGCATTAAGAAGAACCATTTTTTCGGTAACTTTTCCATTTTCCACACGGTAATACGGAGTTTCTATATAACCGAATTTGTTGACCTCAGAGTAAGTAGTAAGAGAAACTATAAGACCCACATTAGGCCCTTCAGGGGTTTCAACAGGACAAATTCTCCCGAAGTGAGTCCTGTGAACATCACGAACTTCAAAACTGGCGTGCTCTCTCTGAAGTCCGCCCGGCCCGAGAGCAGAAAGACGACGCTTATGGGTAAGCTCCGAAAGTACATTAGTCTGATCCATGAACTGTGAAAGCTGACCTCCGGCAAAAAATTCTTTAACCGCAGAGCTCACCTGCTTGTAGTTTATGACATCAAAAGGCGTGAGAACCTCTACATTGGTTCCCGCTATTTTTTCCCTTATAGTTCGCGACATACGCGTCAAACCCGTTTTAAAAACATCCATGAGCAGTTCACCCACAAGTCTGACACGCCTGTTACCCAAATGATCAATATCATCCAGGCTTCCTCTTCCGTCACTTATGTTGAGCAGCTGCATTGCTGTGTTGAAAACATCCTCTTTTCGGAGAAGAACTTCGGTAAGAGGAAGGTCTTCATTGAAACGGTGATTCAATCTCAGCCTTCCCACTGAACTCATATTATAACGATCGGGATTGTGAAACATATTTTTGAAATACTCTTCAGCAACCTCAACATTGACCGGGTTGGACGGCACCATGGTTTTGTATATTTCCATCAGGGCTTCTTCTCTGTCGGAAGTCTTATCCGATTTAAGAGTGTTGGATAATCCTGGTGAATAAAGCATACTCCTTATGTATATAACTTCAAAATCACCCATTTTTCTACCCGTTATTTCGTCAAGAAGCGTCGCTGTTATTTCGTCGTTAATATCCGCAATAATTTCTCCTGTTTTCGGATCCTTCAAAGGGGAATAAAGTCGTTTTCCTTTAACATAATCAGCATCGACCACCACTCTTTTTATATCATTTTTTATGAGCTTGCGAATACTGCCCCGGGAAAAACGCTTTCCACTTTTAAGCAGAATTTTTCCATTATCATCCTTTATATCCACAGGAGTTTCCTGCTCCATGAGAATTTTTTGAGACTCCTCTGATTCCGTATCCAGAGTTTTGTAAAAAACACCATCCTTGAAAGAAAGTTTTTCAGGAAGATAATAACCTGATATTATATCCTCTGCATTATAGCCCCAGGCTTTAAGAAAAACAGTCACCGGGATTTTCCGTTTTCTGTCTATCTTAACATGAAGGTTTTCTCTCGCATCATATTCGAAATCAATCCATGAACCATGGTAAGGTATGAGACGAGCTTTGAAAACCCTGTTACCCTCTTTTGTTCTTTTTTTATCTTCGCTGAAAAAAGTACCGGGAGATCGTTGCAACTGGTTTACAATAACTCTCACGGTTCCGTTTATTATGAATGTTCCCTCCTCAGACATACAGGGCATATCATCAAAGTATATCTCCTGTTCTTTTATATCTTTGAGGTCTTTCCTTTCTTTTGTATCTTCATCTATCTCCCATGTTGCAAGCTGAACTTTAAGACGCATGGGCATGGCATATGAAACACCCCTGAGACGACACTCTTCCGGATCATATTTCGGTTCCCCCAGTGAATAACCC
>JAWOGE010000083.1:0-2788 GCA_046497165.1 bacterium
ATTACAAAATAGACTCTGACGGAACAGGGCTTTCTGAGGAAATTTCCGATGCGGTTCTCGACCTGACATCCAATCTGAAAATGGATGTTTACACCGAAGGTAAAAGTGTATCCAACCCTCAGGATATTGATACATCGCTGTTCATAAAATCTCTGACACCGGTTTCTTCTGAACCTGACGGCAGTTATGAGTCCAAAGACCTTGAAAAATTTTATAAAGTCAATCCCGGAGCCAAAGTAAACTTTGAAATTGAATTCCATAACACTGTTTACGAACCCGATAAAGCTGAAGCAACTGTTTTCAGAGCTAAAATAAATGTTCTGGGAGACGGTGCTCTGCTGGACACCAGAGAAGTTGTTATACTGGTTCCGGGGATCCATTCAAGAAATTGATTGCACTGTCAACTTTCAGTGAACACATTTTTTAGCCAATTTTCAAATTCTTCGGGAGACAACACAGTTATTTTGCAGGATTTTTTCTTTAACCTGAACCGTCCGACTCTCTCATTGAAAAATGAAAAAGCTTTCTGTTCGTAAGAAGTTACAAAAATCGCCGATTAACCTTCGGGTGAACCTCAGATTTTGTGTAACTCTTCTGAATCAGAATTCTTTCCCATGTTTTCTAACTCAGAATCGAACGATTCAGGTTTAATATAGCGGAAGAGGTTGCTTGAAATTAAAAATAATGTTATAATTAACCCGTATTTTTAGTGGGGCAAAATGTCTGAAACCAAAAAAACTTCTTTATCTCGTAAAAAAATAAAGACTTTCAGCAGTCATGAAGAGAGATATGAATTTATAAAGGAGCAGGGTTCAGGTGGTGTCGGCAGGGTTTATGTGGCCTATGACAAAAAAATAGGGCGCAAAATAGCATTCAAGGAGCTTCTGTCTCAGAGATTAAGAACTGAAAGTGAAGAAACAGAAGCTCGTTTTATACGAGAAGCCAAGTTGACCAGTCAGCTTGAACATCCCTCCATAGTTACTGTCCATGAAGTTGATTTGAAGGATGACGGGACACCTTACTACACAATGAGGAGGGTGAAGGGTAAAACACTTTATACAGCGATATATGAGTCTCATGAAGCGGAAAAGCCTCTTCGTCTTCTTCCTCATTTCAGAGATTTATGCAATGCTGTTGCTTATGCCCACAGCCGGGGAATAATACACAGGGATATCAAGCCTGAAAATGTAATGATAGGGGAGTTCGGAGAGACGGTAGTTCTCGACTGGGGACTTGCGAAGATGAAGGGGAGTTCCGCGGAAAAAGAGGAAGACAGTGATATGGACATGAACTCTCTTCGTGATAAAAATCCTTTAAAAACAATTTCAGGAAAACCTCTGGGAACTCCGGCGTATATGTCTCCTGAACAGGCCATGGGAGAAACGGAAAAAATAGACGAACAGTCGGATATATTTTCACTGGGAGCGGTTCTTTATGAAATACTTTCGGGTAAACAGCCTTTTGAAGGTGCCACTACACTTGAGATAATAAATAAAGTACTTCACAGTGAACCTCCTGAAATTGTCAATGAGAATCCTCCTCCTCAGGAGCTTGTTGCAATAGCAAGAAAGGCTATGCATAAAAAAAAGGAGGAGAGATATGAAACAGCATCAGATTTATCAAAAGATATATCAAACTATCTTTCCGGTGAAAAGATAACAAGTTATGAATATTCAAGCTGGGAGCTTTTAAAGCATTTTGCCAAAAGGAACAAAACAATAATAGCTTCTGCAGGTGTAATATTACTCACTGTAATAACCGCTATGATTGTATCACTAAACGCTTACAGAAAAGAAGCGGACGCCAGAGTCAAACAGGAAAAACAGCGTATGAAAGCCAACTTCCATATTTCTCAGGCTTTAAATGAAAAAGCCCGCAGGCTTTCTGTAAATAAAGAATATCTCAGTGCTGCTGTTTACGCCGCAGAGGCTTTGAAAAACAATCCGGTATTCCCCGGGAGCCCTTACCACAGAGAAGATACTGAAGTGAAATTTCCCGGTGCTTTTAAACTCATTGCCGACTCCTCTTCTATTATATATCGTACAATTGCCGATGAAATATACGCTGTTAAGAAAATCATCAGGACAAACAAATCAGTGCAATCTGTCGCTCTCTCTCCAAACAATCTTTCTTTTGCAGTGGGAACATCTGACGGAACAGTTTATGTTAAAAAAATGAACAATGGAAAAAATATTAAAACTTTTCAGTTTTCAGACAAAGAGATATCAGACATAGCATGGTTTCCCGAGGGAGATCTTATTGCAGTTTCAAGCGGCAAAACCATAACAGTCATATCTACCGGAGGTAGAACAAAATATAAGCTGACTCCCCATGAAGATACCATCACTTCGGTGGACATATCTCCAGACGGAAAATATATATTAAGCGGTTCTGTTGACAAAACTCTTGTTCTTTTCCGTGCATCCGACGGAAAACTTTTGAAGCACAGACAGCTTCATAACGGTGCTGTTCTTGATGCTGTTTTTTCTAATTCTTCAGAATTTATAGCGTCTGCAGGCGGGGACAGAAATATTATTATTTCATCTTTTCCCGATTTGAAAACTGTTTCGATTCTCAGAGGACATACAAATGCGGTACACAGGATTGATTTTTCAAAAGATGACAAGCTTCTCGCTTCCGGAGGATGGGATCGTAAATTAATCATTTGGGATGTTGAGGAAAAAGAGATTCTGAATGTGTCTGACCCTTCAACGGACACGGTTTTTGATGTGTCCTTTTCCCATGATATTCCCCGTGTTTTTTCTGCAAATAGAAGCGGATACATAAA
>JAWOGE010000134.1:0-7287 GCA_046497165.1 bacterium
GGGCAGTTCCATTGTAATTGTAAAACGCCCCATGTCCATTTCCGGGATAAAAGTAGTGGGGATTTTTGGAATTAAAAGAAGAGAGGACAAAAATATAAGTGATGCGGCAGAAAGTATAACTGCTCTGTGATTTAAAGACCAGCCCACCGCACGACTGTATCTTCTTTCAAGTTTTTTGATAAACATTCCGAATATGCGGAATACTATATTCTTTCTTTTTTCTTTTTTCAGTATTACCGAAGCCAGCAGAGGTGAAACTGTGAAGCTGACAAGAACAGAGATGATTATTGCAAAAACTATGGTGATTCCAAACTCCTTGAATATGGCTCCTGTAAGACCGCTTATGAGAGTGATCGGACCAAAAACCGATATTAGTGCCAGTTCTGATGATATTACGGCAAGTCCCACCTCTTTTGTAGCATCTATGCATGCTTTTATCTTTCCCTTCCCCTTTTTGATGTGTCTGAAAATTGTTTCTATTACGACAATGGCGTCATCGGTTAGGATTCCCACACATAAAGAAAGAGCAAGGGTGGTTACCATATTGAGAGTGAACCCCATGATTTTTACGAATAAAAAAGTTCCTATTATTGATGTGGGTAGAGAAACGGCAACTATAAGAGCGGCTCTTTTATTCATGAGGAAAAGAAAAATTATAAGCATGGCAAGAAGAGCACCGGCAAATATATTTTCAACGGTTCCGTTCACTGCATTTTCTATGAAAGGTGTTTTGTCAATGGCAATCTCTATGGAATAACCCTCAGGAAGGTTTTTTTCGATTTCGGGGAGTTGCTCTTTTATACGGTTTGCCACTTTTAATACATTGGCATCGCCCTGTTTTATGATCTCAAAAGCTATGGCGGGAGAGATGTTTCTAAAAGCTGCGGATTCCTCTTTTTCAAGACCCGGCAAAACAACTGCGACATCGGAGAGTTCAACAGTGTTTTCACCTGCCTTAAAAAGAGGCAGACTCATAATTTCTTCAACCGAACTGACTTTTCCGTCTGAACTGACACCTATCTCTTCATTATTATCAAGCATTTTTATTGTTCCGGCAGGGATCTCCTGCATGGATGAAGCAACTATTCTGAAAAAATTCAGAGCCGACATATTGTACTGTCCGGTTTTAAAAGGATTTAGAAGAATTTTTATTTCTCTCTCTCTGCCTCCAATCATGTTTACACGGCCTACTCCTTCCACAGACTGAAGAGGTGTTTTAACAAGAGTGTCCGCTTTATCATTTATTTCAGCTTCGTCGGCACCGGAAGGTGTTTTTAGAATGAGAGATATTATGGACTCAGTGTTCATGTCAAATTTTTCAACAACAGGTTCTTCAGCATCATCAGGAAGTTCTTTTTTAACTGTTGATATTTTGTCCCGGACATCCTGAACAGCTGTTACGGAGTCAACATTTTCTGAAAACCGTATGACAATGAATCCGGCGTTATCTATGGAAAAACTCTGAAGCTCATCTATGCCGCTTATGGTTCCGACGGCATCCTCAATGGTCGTGATTATTTCATCTTCCACTTTTTCTGAATCTGCTCCTGGATAAATAACTGAAACAGTTGCAAAAGGTATGTCCATTTCCGGAAATTGATCTACCCCAAGAGTTTTAACCGATACAAGTCCGAATGCTATAAGTGCGATGGTCAGCATAGTTATGAAAACCGGATTTTTAAGAGATATTTTAGACAGAAACATAGTTGCTCCTCAGTTTGTTATACCTACTTCCACTTTTTCCCCAACGGTGACAGTTGATATATCTCTTATGATTAAATCCGGAATATCACCGAAAATTTCAACACCTTCTTCAAAGGAAAATCCCTTTACAACCTCAATGTTTTTAACTGTTCCGTCTTCATCCACTGTCATTATTTCTGAAGAGGTTTTTCTTTCCAGAATAGCAGTGGGAGGCACTATTATCCGTTCTTTTTTTTCTGTTTTTATTTCTGCGACTGCCCGGACACCGGCAGGGATTTCATTATTTTTGTTATCTATATAAACGATGATGTTGAATTTTTTCATTTTATTGATGCTTTTGCTTTTAGAGTGAATATCCGCTTCCACACTTTTATTCATTGAGGGTATGAAGAAAGATATTTTCATACCTTGCTCGATTTCGTT
Organism: bacterium; assembly: GCA_046497165.1. Classification (GTDB taxonomy): domain Bacteria; phylum UBP6; class UBA1177; order UBA1177; family JAWOGE01; genus JAWOGE01. The sequence goes on from JAWOGE010000134.1 coordinate 2,128, forward strand.
GTAATATTTTTCGGAGATGTTCAAAGATATTTTCAGTCGTTTTATGTTTTTTATTACAGCAAGATTTGTCTTTCCTGCCGCTGTAAATTGTCCGCGTATGGCGGGTAAAAGAGTGATTTCACCGGAGAAAGGAGCTTGGGGAATGGTTTTTTTTACCTGTCTTTCCAACAGTTTTACCTGGTTTCCCAGAGCGTTTATTTGTTTTTCCAAAGCTCTGTATTCAGCTTTTATAGTATCAAAATCCTGACGGGCAATAGCTTCTTCTTCGAGAAGTCGTCTGCTCCGATTGTAGGTTTTTTCAACTGAAGCAAATTTGGCTTCAAGTGAAGCGAGCTTCATTTTTGCCTGTTCATGCCGAAGACGATGATCTGTTGAATCGAGAAGAGCTACAGGCTGTCCTTTTTTTACAAGATCATGTTCTTTCACATAGTATTTTATAAACTTACCACCCGTTTCCGGTATTATTTTTGAAACTTCTGAAGGTGCCAAAGTTGTTCCCTGTTTAATTTCCAAAGCAAGTTTCTTTCTCTCAGGAGAGGAAACGGAAACCTGTTTACGAAGTTCTTTCTGTTTGTTATGAGATGAAGAAAGAGTTTTTTCGTTTTCACATCCTGAAAGAAAGAAAACAATTGAAGCAGTAAAAGTTATGATTATTCGGAGAACAGACATCTCATTCCTCCTTTTTATAGTACTTGATTCCGTTTATAAGAAGTTGGCTTGCCATGGTTTGCGGGTTTTTGATTTCCCGGAGCTCCTTTTCCATTTTTTCAAAAGATTCAATATTATAAGAGCTGAGCTTTTTTTCCATTGTCTGCACTTCAAAAAGTCCGTCAAGAGAACGCTGTATAATTATTGATAGTTCTTTTACTGTTTTAATCGAAAGGTCACTGCGAATTTCAGAAATTATTTCGTTAAGATATTTAAGTTCAGTTTTTTTCAAAAGCATCATTTTTTCTACAATTGCGGGGGAAGCGAAAATATATTTCTCCACTTCTTCTATGATATGGTGACTTATTTTGGAAAATGACAAAATATCTTCCGTGTAGCTTTTATCTACAAATATACGCAATTTGAATTCTATAAAACATCGCAGCCTTTCTTCGGGGTTTTTTATTTCAGACACAGTGTTTTTAAAGACTTCGTTCAATCTTGAAAAAACAAATTGAAGTGTTTCAGTAAGTAAGATCTCCTTTGAATCGAAATAATAGTATAGTGCGGATTTAGAAAGACCGCAGCTTTCAGCAACATCAGCAAAATTGACTCTTCCGAGACCATGTTTTTTCACCAACTCCACAAAGGAGTTTATAATGAGCTGTTTCTTTTTTTGCTGTTTACTCATGAGTTTCTGCCTTTCTGAGAATTTTTTCGGGGATTTTTGTTGTCAGAGACAAATTTTTTACTTTTATTTCATGTGTGTATTTTGCTCTCAAAAAATCTGTCTTTGCTTTTTTTAAAGAAATATGAGCTGAAAGCAGTTCAGTTTCAGTGGTCATATTTTCTTGATATTTTTTTTTCTCCATGTGCAGGGATTCTTCAGCGGCAGCAATTTCAGCTTCAGCAAGTTTTATCTCTTCGGCGGCAACTTTTATGTCTCTGTGCATTTTAAGCAACTGAAGTCTCATTTGTTTTTTTGCATCTATGTTTTCAAGATTTTTACCTGTAGTTTCAGCTACACTTTTTTTGTAGGATGAATAATTTGCAACCCAGTCGAATCCTACTTCCCACTGGAGAACTCCACCAGCAAAAAAAATTCCTTCCGGTGCGAAAGGTTGTGGATCCCAGGTTTTTCTGAACCCACCTGTCAATGCAATGGATGGGATTAAAGGTTGAAATGCCAGATGTTCCATGTTTTTCATTATAACGATTGATTCCTCCATGATTTTGAATTCATTTCTGTATTTTTTCTGCATAGATATCATTTCTGAAATGTTTTTTTCAACCGGTCTGAAAACAGTTGTCTTTTCTTCAAGTTCAAATGAGGACTCATCTCTGTTTATTGCAACGGCCACTGCATTTTTAAGAAGTTTCATATTTTCATCAACAGTTGCCATCTCCTTTTTAACTCTTGAGATCTCTATATCCATTTTAAGTACGGCCCTTTTATCGCTCATTCCTTCTCTCACAAAGTGTTTCGCCTGTTTTTTGTACTCTTCTGTCTGTTTTTTCATTTCCAAAAGCAAATCTTTAAGATCCTTTGCCATAAGATAGGAGTAGAAGCTTGATATCACGGTTTTTTTGACATTGTTTTCTGTAATTTGAGTTTGCATTTCTGAAATGTTTTCGGAACGCTTTGTAATGTCGTAAGCTTTATAGACACTCCATAAATCGGTGACGGGCTGTACAGCTGAAATATTCATCTCTCTGCTTCTTTCGGGGATATCAACGGGAAGTTCCACAGAACCCTCCATTCCCGGTATTCCGAGAGAAGAGATATCAAAAGAAACATCTTCAGGTTCAGGAACAAAAACATGTTTCAGCATGTTTATTTCAGCCCTGCCTTTAGGAAAAAAATTGAAAAGTGCGGCTGTTTTTTTGTGAGAGGCGGCTTTTTCAAAACTTTTTTTGGCCAGTATCTTGCTATTTTCTTTTTTTGCCAGGGAAAGACAATCTTCAAGAGTGAGTGTTTCAGAAGCACCGAGTGTTGCTGCTGACAATATGAAAAAAACAAAAAACATTCTTAGTTCTTTCATGACCCCTCCGAATTGCAACTTTCGCATTATTGAACAAAAGAACCGAAAGTTCGAAAAAATTATAATAACAAAATAGAAGATGTCAATAAAAATATAAAAAAAACCCCCGCAAAAGCAGGGGTTGAAGATCAAAAAAGAGTTTTATAACTCAGTTGACTTTTTCTTTCAAAGGTTTGAAAGGTTTGAAAGATGCGATCTTTTTTGCCGGAATATTGATTTTTTTGCCTGTTTTGGGATTTCTTCCCTCACGGGCTTTTCTGTTCTTGACAGTGAATTTTCCAAAAGTGCTGATGGAAATTTCTTCTCCATCTGCAAGTGCATCGGAAATGCAATCAAAAATTGTGTCAAGATACTCTCCAGCTTTTTTCTGAGAAATGTCAGCTTCTTCAGCAACAACTTTAAGTAATTCGTTTTTGTTCATCTGGTTACCTCCATATGATTAATGATGAATAGGTCTGCTCGGTTATTATAGCGAAATAAAAGGGATAATCAAAATAATTTTGAAAAAAAACTGAATTTTTTTGAATTTTAAGAATTTTTAGTGAAAAAAAGAAGGATCAGTCCTTGAAAACCGACTCAATCTGCTTTATTGCCCAGTCTATTTCCTCTTTTGTTATTATGAGGGCGGGAGCAAATCTGATTATCCATTCATGGGTTTCTTTAGCGAGAAGACCTTTCTCTTTGAGAGCTGCGGTATATTTTCTCGCTTTACCTGCTGTTCTGTTGAGTACTATTGCTATGAGAAGTCCTTTTCCTCGAACTTTTTTGATTTTATCGGTTTTGATTTCACGGAGCTTTTTCATAAAGTATTCGCCCAGTTCGGGAACATTTTCGGCAAAACCGTCTTCTTCAAAAGATTTAAGTGCGGCCAGTCCCACTGCTGAAGCAAGAGGATTCCCGCCGAATGTGGATCCGTGTGATCCGGGGTTGAAAACTCCGAGGATGGAGTTGTCCGCAGCAACTGCACTCACCGGATATACTCCGCCACCGAGAGCTTTGCCCATTATTATTATGTCAGGTTCCGTGTTGTCATGGTAGCTTGCAAATTTTTTACCGGTCCGGTAGAAGCCGGTTTGAACTTCATCACATGTAAGAAGCATATTATGTTCTTCACATAAATCTTTAAGTTTGGCGAGATAGCCTTTTTCAGGAACGACAACGCCTGCTTCACCCTGTATGGGTTCAACGAGAATTCCCACAGTATTTTGTGTTATGGCCTGTTCGACAGCTTCTATGTTGTCGTAATCGACCACTTTAAAACCGGGAGTATAGGGACCGAAATTATTGTAAGCAACAGGATCCACAGAAAAACTTATGATCGTTGTTGTTCGACCATGAAAATTGCCTCTCATTACTATTATTTCCGCATTGTCCCGTTGAACCCCTTTTTTTTCATAACCCCATCTTCTCATTGTTTTAATGGCAGTTTCAACAGCTTCTGCACCTGTGTTCATAGGAAGAATCATATCTTTGCCTGTGAATTCCGACAACTTTTTGGCAAAAAGCGGCCACATATCATTATAAAATGCACGACTTGTCAGGGTAAGTTTGTCAGCCTGATCTTTAAGAGCTTTTATGATTTTTTTGTGTCTGTGTCCATGGTTTACTGCAGAATAAGCACTCAGACAATCCATGTACTTCTTACCTTCGCAATCCCAGACATAAGCTCCCTCAGCTTTGGAAATTACAACATCCAGCGGATGATAGTTGTGTGCTCCGTAAATTCCGTCCATTTCCATGATTTTTTGTGATGAATACTGTGTCATTGCAAACTCCCTCATTTATGTAAAAAGACAATAGGCAGATAAAAACTACAGTATCATATTTTAATTGTCAAGAGAATAAAGCTTTTTCATTTTTCAATGAGAGGGTCGGACGGTTCAGGTCTAATTGTTGTTGGACATTTTTGGGTTTTCAAAAATTTTCAAATTAACTTTCATGTACGGTGTTCTTGTGAATCTGATGCTATTTTGCATGTGCGAAACTTGTATTAAAGATAGTTTCAGGATAAAGGAGAAATGTTTTCGTCAGAAAACGGACTTCATCAATTACTTAGGGATAACATCTGATTCTTTCCGGGGAAAGATCCTGTGAGCTCCGTACCAGTATTTCATGACACCTTTAATACTGTAAACTTCACCAATTTGCGGTGCAGGAGAAAGCTGATAAATGTCAGGCCCCACGATCAGTGAATCTGTCACAATAAATGAATTATACTCATCAAATTCAGAAGTTACGGTCACACTCCCGACATCCACCAGCACTCCGTCATATTCAAAGCTCTGAACATCAGCGGGTGAAATTGAGACCGCTTCAGGGATCGTTTCAGACCCTGTAACTTTAATATCAGTGATATCAAAAACTTCGACAAGTCCGTTAAAGGTCGTTTTCGTTCCAAAAACCTCAACAACATCACCTGATGTCGGAATACTGAAAGAAGTAGCTGTACTGTTACTGATATAGACAAAAA
>JAWOGE010000187.1:0-6154 GCA_046497165.1 bacterium
AGATTTTCCCTTTTGGATATAAACCGCTGTCTTTAAGAAGTATCTTATTCTCGATATCAACTCTTCTGTTGCCGCTTTTGTAAAAGTTACACAGAGAATTTTCTCCGGATTTATATTTTTCTGGATTATCATTCTAAGTACAATTACGGCTATGCTGAAAGTTTTACCGGTACCGGCACTTGCTTCTATGACTGTTGTGCCTCTGTTCAGAGGAGATCTGTCCGGCCTGAAAATTTCGGTCATATATCCATCTCCCTGATGCTGTCATACATTATACGGTATATCTTATCACTGTATTCTTTGAACTGTTCCACAATATCTCTGTAAGCGGAATCGCTGAACAGTTCCTGAGGAAAGAAAAGCGGCACAAAATCACTGTAAGCATAATCTCCGGAATTTCTGAAAGAGCTATAATACTCATTTTGGTAATATTTCCCGTATTTTATATATTTAAAAGATGCTCTCTCAAAAACCGGCAGAGGTGTTTTTATTCCCTCTATAAAAACATTGCAAAGTATCATCAGTTGCTCTTCAGCTTGATTTTTTTGAAGTTCCATAAAAGTCAAACACCTATCCGTACCAACCACCACAACTTTGTACGGAAGTTCCGCAACTTTCAAAAAAAGGTGATGAATCCAACCTGCAATCATATCTTTGAGTTTTACTTTCGCTGGTCGGGAAAGGAGAAGTGTCTCCCCTCTGACCTTTATCTCATCAGGAATCAGAGTAAATTTTCCTGTTTTCATCTCCGAAACGGTTATAATTTTCTGTTTTTCATCAAAACTGGAAAGAAATTCTCTGTAATTTGCAAGTTCTGCCCACATTTCATCGGAAATCAGTTGCCCGGGATTTCCGGGGGGCACAAGGCCTCTGACTTTTATAAGATTTTTTCCATTTTCAGGGTTTTCTGCAAGCATGGAACTTATCATATATCTGTCCAGCTGGTCGGGGCAAAAATTTTCTGAGTTTTCAACAGGCTCTCTCTCTTCAGGAATACCGACCTCCAATGTTTCCCGTGTAAAATATCTCAGCGGATCTTTAAAAAAATAACAGAGCTCCCGAAGAGTTATATTTTCTTTTTCCCCGGTATCGAGATGCTTTTGAGAATATTTGTTCAAGGGGTTCACAGTTGAACGGGGCATGTTTTCGTAACGAAAAGAAAAAAGTTCCGAATCTTTTTTAAAGTACAGAGGACTGAAAGAGTGAAGAGGATGTTTTTTTACAATGTAATCTGTAAACAGATTTTTACCGCAAAAATACTGTGTGTCGAGAAACTCCGTGAGATCAAGCACCAGAGATGACGGAAGCAGATCCGTATTTCTTCTGACATCTTTACCCACATAGCTTATGTGTATTTTCTCTTCTGCAGACAAAAGTGTCTCCAGAAACAAAAAACGGTCATTTTCACGGATATCCCTGTCCCCTTCACGGGGATGCTCTCTCATAAGATCAAAAACCAGATCGTTTCCTGAGCGGGGAAAATCACCTTCGTTCATACCGAGGAGTGCCGTTGCCCTGAACGGAACCGATCTCAGAGGAACCATTGATGCGAAAGTGACCCCTCCACGCATGAAAGCATCTTTAGTGTAATCTCCTGAAAGTTTTTCAAGCATGAATTTTCTTATTACAGTTTTGGAAAAAAGTCGTTCAGTGTGCAATGTTTCTGCCGCAACATAAACAGACCTTACAGCTTTTCTCAGAACAGACATCTCTTTTCTGTTATCAGGCGTTTCTTTGAAAAATGTTTCCAGAAGATATGAAAGAAAATCACTCCATTCATAAAGAGTGTGGTGACCGCTGTTAAATTCAACCGCTTTTCGGATATCATCAATAAATTGAGCAAGAGCACCCACTGCCACCATATCCTGCCCCTCTACATCGGTGTAGGGAATTGTTTCAAAACAAGGGCTTTCTTCCGATACCGCACAACCGAGGATGAGTTGCTCAAGACCACTTTTCCAGGTGTTCCTATCCGTGTTTTTATAACCGGATTCTTCTCTGAACTTTCCGTCATACCCCCATCTTATACCGGTTTTATCGACCCATATCCGTATTTTTTCAATATCTTCCCGAGACAGACCATAATTGCTGTAAACCCCCTCATAATCAAGAAAAGCCAGTAGAGGGCCTGCCCGGTATTTTTCCTGCAGCAGGTTCATAAGATCTGAAAAGGCATGTGTCAGCCCGTAAGCAAGAGAAACTTTTCTGTCCGCTATGCCATAAGGAATTTTGTGTTCTTCCGGAAGATTGTCAAAAACGGCTCTTATGTAAGGAGTATATTTATCTATATCCGGAGTCATCACTATAATATCTTTCGGCTCAAGGGAGGAATCCTCCTCAAGCCATGCAAGAATTGTATCAGAAAGAGCCTCAACTTCTCTGAGAGGAGAATAGTGAACGCTTATTTGAAGAGTTCCGTCAGCTCTGATTTCCCGGGGCTCGGGATGTTCGCGGTAATTTACTATGTTTTTCTGAAGATCTGAAAGCAGAGTATCTTTATTTTCCCTTGAAAAAATCTTCTTTTCCACCATTTTTGTTCTCTGTGAGTGCTGAAGCAGGAGTCTGTGAAAATCACGACTCACTTTACCCATGTTATCCAGAAGATAGTTTCCGAAACCGCTGTATGTTTCAAAAATATCGGTCTGAATCCCTTTTTTTCTTCCGCCCCCGTCAAGCCAGTATTCTCCGGAAGGAGAAATTATATAGAGAAAAATATCCGTCATGGAAGAAAGTTCCGAAAGAAGCTCAATGAAAAAAGGCGGTAGCATTGTTATTCCAAAAACAGAGATCCTGGGAGGAAGAGAAAGTTTCGAAGATTTTTTTTTCACCATGGAAAGAAGTTTTAAAAAAGCATCATATCGGGAAGAAACACCCTTAAAACGCATTCTCAAACGACGCCAAAGCTTCTGCTGCCAGACCTCGTGCTCACTTTTATTGTAAACAAGTTTGTTATTATCCCATTTTTTCAGCATATCTATACGATACATGCTATACTGGTCAAAAAGGTCCGCCACACGAGATGAAAGTTGAAAAAAACGGATGTTGTCATCTTGCACATAGTTTTTGACATCCGAAAAATCCGGATCCTCAAGAAGATTACTTTCAAGCTCCTCCATTATACCGAAAATCAGATTATCCCTGTCAAAAGGTGACGAGATATTTCCCATCCTGAAAAGCCTCAGCACAAGTTCCCCCGGTGAAACAAAATCCAGCCCCGAAGATATGAGCTCCCTTTCAGCAAAACGCAGGGAAAACCAATGTTTCATGCCCGAAGTCTGAACCACCATAAGTTCGGATTCAAGAGGGTCAGCAGGGTTTTCGGATATTAATTCAGCACATATATCTTTTAATATCTCAAGCTTATCTGAATAGAGAATATGAAGCATGGTAAATCTTTATTTCAGTCAATCTGCGACATGATAACATAAACTGTTATTTTTTTAAAGATATAATCTCTTATGTCAAAAAAAGAAACCCTAAGATACCGGAATAAAAAAAAGTATCATTCAGGCACAGAATATGCTATACAGTGTTTTGCACATATGCTCTGTTTGGGATTTTTGTGGAGAAACGCCATGGAACAAAAACTTTCACCCTTTATTTCATATGGACATTACAACGATGCCACTCTGCTTATCGATCATAAAAACAAAGATGAATTCCTGATGAACGGAGCTGCCGGTGAATTGCTTGATAGAATTGATTCCGGATCATATATGTTGACAGAGGAGGAAAAAAAATTTATCAGGGAGCTCCGAAATCTCGGCATTCTCAAAACAGAAGAACAACCTGTTTCATTCGGAAGAGAAAAACCAACTGGAAATACCGAAGAAACATCTGTTGTTAACGATTATTATGCAAGTTCCAGAGAGCATGGAAATCTGATCGCCATGACCTTAGAATTAACACACAAATGCCCTCTCAATTGTCGACACTGTGCTCTTGAACATAAAAATTTCTCACATGAAAACAAACTTTCCATCAACGAAATCAAGAACTTGCTATCAGAATTCAGAAACATGGGAGGAATGTTTGTAACTTTCACCGGAGGCGAGCCATTTTCCAGAAAAGATTTTGCAGATATTGTCGTCACCGCACGCGAACTTCGTCTTGCTGTCACAATTCTTTCATCAGGATATGGTGCCGAGCCTTCAATTATCCGGGAAATATGTGCCAACGGGCTTTATAATGTTCAAATATCGCTACACGGACCCAACGCTGCGGTTCATGATGAATTTACGGGTATCAGAGGATCTTTTGATGCAGCTCTTTTATCATTACGAGCTTTCCGAGACCATGATGTAGACTGTTCTGCGGCAATAACTGTAACAAAATATAACGCTCCATACCAGGATGAAATAACTGAACTTCTTGAAAATGAAAACATCATTGCCGGGTACAACTATATTATAATGCCTTCAAAAAACACTTCTATGAATAATGAGAATCTTGTTGTCAGTGACGCCGTACTGAGAAAATCTCTTATGAAAATACCTGCCGGAAATCCCCCCCGTTTTGCTTGCCGTACTGATAATGACCCTGTCTGTGATGCCGGCAGGACTATTATTTCAGTCAGTCCGGAGGGATTTGTTTCACCTTGCATAGGTATTCGAGACACTGATTACTCCATACGCAACTATTCATTATCTGATATTATGAAAAAATCAGAATCAATGAAAAGAATTCGTTCCCTCAAAGTTAAAGATCTGGAAGATTGTTTACACTGTCCCTGGAAAACCCGATGCAACAGATGTTCAGCCCTCGCTCTGGCAGAAAATCATACCATAACGGAGCATTCATGGCAGGACTGTCGAATGGCCCGAATTATAAGTGAAATTTCATTATCATGTAAAAACAACAAAACAATTTAAAAACTTAACAAAAGGAGATTAAATGTTTGAACTTATCTTATACCTGACCGGATTTTTGTTCTGCACTTATGTGATATATCTGGTTTTTGATTATGTGAAAAGTCTCAGAAAATCTCCTCGAGAACTTTGGTTGCTTATGGGTTCTCAGGTTTTTGAAATTACAGCTTATACTGTCGTTGATTTCACGCTGGTACTTTTCCTTTCATATGACATGGGACTGTCTGATATGGCGGCGGGGAATTTTGTCGGAACATGGACCACCGCGACAGTAATAATAACATTTTTTATTGGCACTCTTGTTGATGCAACGGGAGTTCGCAGAATTTTGTTAACCGGAACAGTCATTACTCTCGTGTCTCGTATTTTTCTGGCCTTTTTTCACAATTACTGGCTGCTTGTCATTCTCAGTTTCATGCCTATGGCGGTTAGTCTGGCTATGCTCGGCCCGGTTATAGCTGTAGCCGTAAAACAGTATACAACTGAAAAAACATCAATTATGGGTTTCGGATTATATATGACGATAATGAATGTCATGACTGCAGTTGCCGCCCATCTTTTTGATACAATCAGAGAGCTCAGTTCCGGTGGTAAAATAGAAATTCCCTTTACAGGAGAAGTTTCAGCATACAGAACTGAACTTATTGTTGCCGCAATAATAACTTTGCCTTCATTTGTTTTCATATTATTTCTTCGCCGTTCTGTGTTCATGCAGGATGACAGCAAAATAATTATAAAAAATGAAAACTCAGACAAACAGGACGGATGGCTCGGCAAAATAATGATTCAAACAACCGTTGATTCTTTTAAACGAGCCGCCGGCATATTTAAAGAAGTTATCAGCCAACCTCTTTTCTGGCGGTTTATGCTCCTCATAACTTTACTGTTCGGGGTAAAATTCGTATTTTTTCATTTTGTATACACTTTCCCGAAATATGGAATTCGAATACTGGGAGAAAACGCACCTGTCGGAACATTGTTCGGAACTTTACACGCTGTTCTCATAACAATTCTACTTCCTGCAATTACATCATGGACAAAAAAAGTCAGACCCTACTCAATGATAACCATAGGAACATTTGTTTCAGCTTTTTCCGTATTTATGCTTTCATTGCCGGAACAATATTTTATTCCCCTTTCAAAAACTTCATTCGGCACTCTTATCATAGAAAAATGGCTGGGGATATCGGAAGCCGGACCGACTGTCAGTGCATTGTATGTGATGATTGTACTCACCGTGGCAATTTTTACTGTAGGAGAAGCAATGTGGGCACCTCGAATTATGG
>JAWOGE010000226.1:0-16883 GCA_046497165.1 bacterium
TTTCTTTGATTATTTCTTTTAAAACATTTACAGCAACACTGTTGCCAAATTGTTTGTATGCTTGTCCCTGAATCTTATCTATTTTGAATGAGTCCGGGAAGCCTTGCACTCTTGCACACTCACGAGGGCTTAATTTTCTTAGTACACCATCAACTGCATAAATACCAGTCTTTGAACCAGCACCCCCACCATAAGCGGACAAAGTACAGGCATGACCATAAGTACTATATATCCTTTCACCTTGACCACCTTTATTCACAATGCCAATTTGAACAGGTTTATTCGGTAACTCTAACTCTCCAAAAATGTTTGTTTGTGGTTCAAATGATTTATGAAATTTAATGTCAGAGCGTGTTATTATTTTTGCATTTGGATTTTCTTCTAATATGTCATTAAGCGAAATCGATTTTCCAATGGGATTCGGAAAAGAAAAATTATTCACAGACAAATCATTTCTAAAACAAACAATAAAAATTCTCTCCCTATTTTGTGGCAGTCCAAAGTCACTTGCATTTAAGACTCTGTATTTAACAGTATAGTTCAAGTTGTGCAATGTTTTTACAATAGTCTTTAGTGTGTTGCCTTTATCGTGTTTAGCAAGGTTCTTTACATTTTCAAGGAATAATATTTTTGGTTTGTGATGTTTTACAATTCTTGCTATATCGAAGAACAAAGTACCTCTTGTATCCTCAAAGCCCATTTGTTTTCCAGATATTGAAAAAGCCTGACAAGGAAATCCACCACATAAAATATCATGTTCTGGAATATCAGACTCATTTATTTTAGTTATATCCCCAAATGGTTTTATGCCAAAATTGGTTTCATAAACTTTTGCAGCAAAACTATCCCATTCAGAAGCAAATACACATTCTGCTCCAAAACTGCTCATAGCGAGATGAAAACCACCGATACCAGCAAAAAGGTCTATATATCTAAACCCTTTTAGACTTTTCATATTTATTGTATTAGGCTCTATTGCCGATGGGGAAATTAATGTATTCAAACTATTTCCTTTCATAATATTTTCTTTAGCCCCTCAATTTCACACAACGGCCGTGTATATTCATTGTTCTTATACCGCCAAATTGGAGGGATAAGCACAATTGTTTATATTTTTCCTTTATCATCACATCACCTCTGACATCACTTTTCAGCATGAAAGTTCTCATATAATTCCAAAAAATTCCCTTCATAAAAACCTCTGCATCTTTCATGTCGCTAAATTATACACTTATCCAGCCGCTGAATCAAGTTTATCATCTCAATAATAGACTGAAAAGTAAGGGGAAAAGATCTTTAGCTTCTACGACTGAAATCTGTCAAACACAAACATTGCACCGAGAAAAATCGACAGAAACAGCGGTCGTATGATATTGAGGAGCAAGACAAATGATAGTAAAAATGAATGATTGGCATTCAAAATCAAACATGGAAAATTGAGATTTGACCCCTTATTTCAACACAATTTTCGGCAACAACATTTTTCGCCGTTCCCATGGTTTTTAACTCAGAATCGAACGATTCAGGTTTAAGTTGATAATTGATATTTTACTGTAAATTTATGTGGGTTTTCTTGTGAATCTGATGCTATTTTGCATGTGCGAAACTTGAGTTGTATTAAATGTTTTCTGAATTTTTTTCAGCCTCCGAAAGATATTTCAAAAAGTTTTAAGGGACATGCCTTTACACAAAGGCCGCATGCTATGCATTTTGTATAATCAAATTCCAGTTTCCAGTCAGGTTCTTCTATAGTCAATGCGTTTGAAAAACAGACAGCTGTACATGTTCCACAGTTTACACATTCATTCTCTCTGAATCTGATTCTCTTTTCTATGCCTTCAACTTTAACTCCTTCATTCTCAAGAAATCCAACTCCTTCTGAAATATCGTTTTCATACCCTTCAACCTCTATTAAAAGTTCCCCTCCTCTGCCCGGAAATATTTCAGCTTTCAGAATGTTTATGGAGAGTCCAAACTCTTTTACCAATGAGAAGGTCAAAGGAGAGCCGGCAACTTCAGTTGAAAAATTTAATGCCAATCTGCTTTTCATTTTGCACCTCCTTTATTCTCTCCCAGTTTTTTCAATTGTTTCGGTGACATATCAAACATATCCACAGGTTTTGTAATTTCAAAATTGCCCTCTGTTATAGATTTTTTTAACAATTCCGATATCTCACGAGCTTTAGAGATACTTGAAAGAGGAGCCGTTTTCACCTTTTTTCCTTTAATTTCAACGGTTCCACTCTGAAGCTCTTCGTAGTTCACTTTTCTGATTATTTTTCCGGAATCTGCATAATCGGAGATATAGGTTTCTATTTCACGATTTTTTATGGATACATTTTTTGCAATTTCTTCATCAAGTATTGGAATGGGAATGCCAATGCCTACAAAAAGGCTCACTCCGTATTTTTCAAAAACAGCGGCTTTTATAAAATCACTGCTCATGTTTTTCATGTTTCCCGTTACCGCTATGGCCGCAGAAGGTCCAAGCGGAATACCGGCTTTATTTTTAGTATTCCCTCTGTTAAACTGCGTTCCGGCACTTGAAATAAACCCTTTTGTTCCTCCGAGAAAAATCGAAGTTCCGACTCCTGTTGTACGGCAGGAGGGATCGTTTATAAGAGGGCTCTGTTCCGCACTTGTGGAGTATGTGCAATTTGTAAATTCCGGTAAAAGAACACCCATGTAGGTATAAATGGTTCTCTTGCTTCCGTTAACTGCCGAAGCATAGTTCTGATATGCGTTTCTCGGATTGAACATGATCATTTCATTAATATTTTCACGGTTTATGAACCCTTCCCATTTTTTAAGCGGATAACAATCAGTTCCCTTCCCTGCTGCTTTGAGATAAACATCTTTTCCATCTATCAGATCTTCAATCACATGGGCTCCGCCGTATTCAATACATCCGGGTTTTTCAGCAGTTGCTCCCAAAAAAGTATCCACCGCCGCAACTCCTCCGTAGGCGGGAACATCGTTAAGTGTAATCTCTTCCATTCTCATTGCCGGTTCGGTATGCCCGAAATTTAAAAAGACACCGCTTGAGCACATGGGGGAAAAAGTACCGGTGGTTACAACATCAACTTTTTCCACAATCTCAGACGGTTTCATATCTTCCGATAAAGAGGAAACTTCACTTGCGGTTAAAACCACCGCATCTCCTTTCTTTATCTTATCATTTATCTCTTCATAGCTTTTATATCGCCCCATGATTTTCTCCTTTTAAAAATGTCTTAAAAAATATTTTATAAACTAAAACGGTTGAGCTCAGCCGTTTCCTTCCGTAAAAATACGGTCAGGAAAGCTGTGCATTATCATAGAATGTACCTCAGGAAGAAGTATCATTGAATTCCCCAGTTAAAAAACACCTGCACATTTATCATATATGTGTTTTCTTAAATGTCAAAAACTTATTGCTTTTACAGTTTTTCCTGCTAAAATTAAGTACAGTTGTTAAACATATTGTATTTAACAAGGCAGAGATATGGAACTTCAGAAAAAAATAACTCTTAAAAAAAGTTTCAACAGTATCCCTTTGAAAAAGAGAGAAATACTTTACCGCCATGTCAGAATGGTGTTGAAAGTTCTTGTTAAAGCATGTAAAATGCTGGAGCGTTACCCTGCTTCCGACCCCACATTCAACGACATTATAGATAATTTTCTGGAATCTGTTCATAAAGCTACAGAACAAGTTCCTGTGTTATTCGTCACTGCAAAAAAGGTGGGATTCTATTATTGTGATAAAAAAATCAAATTGATGGATTCCGGTGAAAAAATGTTCCGCAGCATTTTTGTCGTAAACAATGTCAGGGAGTTTTTTGTAAGCAGGGATGTCTCTGCCGAAGAGGTTCGGAATTTTTTTAGAATCATAAGACTTACCGCTGATTATACAGGTAAAGATTATTCTCTGAACTCTCTGCTGTGGGATTACAAAATAAAAAATATAGGAACCATATCTTTTTCCGACATGGGAGAGTTTCAAAAACCTTCTGCGGATGAATTTGCTCATTCACAGCCTGCGGATAAAAAAATTGGAAACCTGAATTGTGTGAAAATTCAGGAGATGCTGCCCATTATTCGTGATTTTGATGATATTAAAAGTTCTGTCAGTGAGAATTTCATTGAGTTCAGAGATTCACACGGCGAGACCTTTATACTCAGAAAATATCTGAAAAGACAGCGGGAACTCATAACCAGTGATGTCCCAGACTCTGCAAATAAAAAAATGTTGAATAAATTCCTGCAGTTCACAAGAGAACTCTTCAAAACAGGTCGATTCACATACGCAGTGTGTTATTTCAAAGAGCTACTGAAACTTAAAGATCAGCTGGAATTAGAAAACAAGGACCTTTATAAAGAGGTGAAAGACTTTATTGATCAGATAAACACAGATAAGTTTATAAGCAATCTGTTTGATGTGGCTGTTACATTGACAAAGTCTCAAATAGAGAGCTTTGGAGAATTTTTAACCATGGTTTCGGGTAAAAACTTTGATACTGTTTTTTCTTATCTGGTTGAACATGAAGATAAAGATGTCCGCATGCACTGTCTCAGAGGTATTGCACGAAATTTCAACGATTATGAAACGGCAAAAAAACTTCTTACCCACGAATCATGGTATTATGTAAGAAATGCACTTTATATTCTTCGTTTTACCAAAAATGATGACTTTCTTCCTCTTATCAGAAATGTCATGAACCACGAAAAGAAGCAGATAAGAATAGAAGCAGCCAAAGTTCTCTCCATGTACGATGCCGACGAAAATCTTCCTTACTGGGAAAAAGCTGTCAAAAGTCCCGACTATGAAATCAGAGAGCTATCTGTCAGAAATCTCGTTAAAGTTAAAAATATGGACGCAAAACGAATACTCGACACTATTTTCAGACATTCCAATCTTAAAGGAAAGGATGAAGACGAAATATTGAAAATGGCTGAAATAATCATTGACTCCAGAAGAAAAGAGATGTTTGACCTCATAGGGAATCTCATGTTTTTTGAAAAAAAGCGTGTCCGTATGGAAGCCATGAAAATACTTTCCCGAATTTCGGACCCCGAACCCATACTTTTTCATCTTAAAAAGAAAGTAAGAGATAATGATTTTATGGATCTTGATATTGATGAAATCAAGGTTTTTACAGAACTTTTAACTCCATCGACACATATAAAAGTTCTTCCGCTGCTTGAAAAAATATTCGATCTGAGCGGTTCGATTTTTAACAGAAAAAAATATCGTGATAAAAAAAAGGCTGTCATAGACTCTCTTGCTGAGTGTAAAAAAACCAAAACTCTTAAGCACTGGCTCCGAAAAGGGATGAAAACCGGAAACCGGGAAACTAAAAATTTGCTTGAAAATATTGAGGTTGAATAAATGGAAGACAGGAGAAACAGACCCGAATTTGAAAAATCGCCCACAAAATGGCGCTACAATCTCATAAAAGCTTTTTTTACTTTCTGGCGTACCGTTAAAATGTACGGCGGAGAAAATGACCGCATAGATGAAAACCTTGAAAACATGACCAGAGTACTTGATTTTTTTCTTAAAGGAAATCAAAGCGACATATTCATAAAATTTGATGGAATTGATATAATTGTGGATAAATTTCGCATAAGAGGACGCCGTCAGGAGGACAAGCACTTTGAAGATCTTTACGATTTGATGCTTTCTGTTTGTCTCGCGGAGGTTCGTTTTGAAAGAGGAGTGTCTTCCGAAGAGATTTTAAAGTTTTTCAGAGCAATCGGCAAAATGCCCGTGGGGAAAGAACCCAAGGTAGAACAGTTTGAAAAATTCAAAAATTTTCTCGGAGACCTTAAAAATATAAAAGTCAAAGCTTACGATCCTGAAGAAGCGGGAAACCTGCCGCTGTTTTCCAACGAACAGAAAATAATGGAAATATTCAGAAATATTCAGTCAGAGTTGTTTGATCAGCAGGAACTGGCAGCTACCGGAGAAGAGCTTCCCTTTTTGAATGTTGAGCTGGAACTGCAGGCACTGATTTCAATACTCACAGCAAATACAGACGGCAGAGCATGGGATTTCGCCATTTTTCTAAGCTCGCTAAACACATATCGCAAACACTATTTTTCAACACGAACGGCATCAAGAATATTCCTGGCGATCTCTACTGCCATAACTGCAGGATTGTCTGACGAAACAGCAAAGCAGGCAGGCATATCTGTTTTTTACGAAAATGTTTTCCATGGAAAAAACGAGGGTTTTAAGAAAATATCCAACATGGAAAGGTTTAACATTTCAAGAGTCTGTGCCGCAACAGCCATTCTTGAAAGTCCCGGTTCTTTTAGTGAAGATGCTCTTATTGAAAAATCTTCCGCGTCAAAAAAATCTTCCATAATTGCAGAGCTTATCAACACTGTAAGTTTTTATGACACACTCACTCATCAAAAACCCGGAGATAAAAAATCTCCAACGATTTCAACTCTTACTGCTCTTAGAAAAGTTCTTGACAGATCAAAAAAAGGACTTTTTATCAAAGATCTGGCCGAAAGTCTTGTAAGAGCAACCGGTGTCATGCCTCCGGGGTCTATTTATAAAATTCGTCAGACGGACAAATATGCTGTTCCTGCACGCCGGTTTTTATCCTTCAATGATGAGTCTGAAGTATTTATTTTAAACAACGACCTTAACCCGGTCAGTCTTGAAAAAATATCCGGAGACAAACTCGCCGATATACCCGATTCATCCCCGCAGCATATACCTCCGGAATCTCTTTCAAAAATTATTTCAGCTTTTGTAAAATAACAATCCGGCCTAATCCAGCCGGTTCAAGAAAAAATATTGGTTGATTTTTGTGAAAATATAAGTATTGTTACAACCGGTGCTTGTTATAAAAAACAACAATGTTGTAACAAGTTGTTTGCTATGAAAGCTTTTCAGGGGGTTATTTATGAAACAAATTTCGTTGATTTTTATGTTGATTTTCATGTTGTCGTCTACTTTTTCCTGTGGTTTTGATGATAAAGGTTCCCCGTCAGATGAAACTGACACAGGAAATACAGGGAACACGGGAGACACCGGAGACACCGGAGATACCGGAGATACCGGAAACACCGGCGAAAATGGAGATAACGGCAACACAGGCAATTCTGGAGAAGAAGATATATGTGCTGCCAATTTAACCCGTGAACAGTGGGAAAGCGAGGAGTGGAAAAACGGTGATGCCGATGGTGACGGAATACCCAATGGATATGAATGTCCTGAATGTCCCTGCAGAGATACCGATGCGAATGAAGTTCCGGATTATCTTGATCTTGACAGTGACGGTGATGGCATTTCGGACTATCAAGAATGTCCTCCTTTGGATTATGATACCTGCACTCCTCTTCAGTGGGATGATATGAGTTGTATAAACGATGAAGCCGGGGGCATTCCGGATGACTATTCTTATTGTGTTCCTCCATTTGATTCTGAAGAGGGCTGTAGAGATACAAGCGGTGACGGAACCCCTGATTATCTTAGTCGGGACAGTGATCTTGACGGCATATCAGATTCGGATGAAAGAAAAGGAGCATATGGTGAAGCAACTTGTCCCTACCTCAAAGATACCGACGGTGACGGTAGCGATGATCTCGCTGAAGCAGTTTACGGCAGTGACCCCGCCGATCCGGATGACACTATACCGGCAGGTATATTTTATGTTGTTCTACCCTATAACGGTATTTCCGAAGTAGAGCGGGAACTTACTTTTTCAACCAATATAGAAGCCA
Organism: bacterium; assembly: GCA_046497165.1. Taxonomy (GTDB): domain Bacteria; phylum UBP6; class UBA1177; order UBA1177; family JAWOGE01; genus JAWOGE01. Next base: position 7,723 of record JAWOGE010000226.1, read on the forward strand.
TTGATGTTATGTTTGTCATCGATGCTTCCGGCAGTATGTTTGAGGAAATAGATAAAGTCCGCGATAATATAAAAACGGAGATAATCTCCTCCATAAAGAATGAATTCCCGGGTGATGAATTTGCTGCATTCGGGCTGTCCAGAATTACATTTGCCAACAGCGGTGAGTTCATGAGACAGAAAATAACTCTGGATGAAGATGAAGTTAAAAATGCTCTCGACAATTTTGGAGAAAAGGGAGGCTTTGCTCAGGGTATTGCGGAACTTCACAGTCTGCCTCTTTATTACAATGCCAACCCGGAAAGCTTTACCGGAACGGCCAAACTCGCAGGACTGAATCCTTCAATGGGAGAAGCTCCGATACATTTTCCTTCGGCAGACTGTTCTGAGAATACAGGATCCATCGGACATGCCTGTTTCAGAAAAGAATCCATGCCGATTTATATTTATATTACAGATGCTGAAAGTGCTACTTGCGGGACACCGGAATTCCCCAATTGTTCCTGGAAAACTGATCCGGGACTTCAATCCGGTCCGACATTGGATCAGGCAATTGATATGATGAATGCCATAGGGGTGAAATTTATCGGAATAAACACATGGCACGAATTTCAGGGTGACGGATCTCCTGCAGACGGAGAAGATCCCATTGAAGATATGACTCTTATGGCAAACCGTACAGGCTCTCTGGACATAAATGGAGAACCGTTCATATATCAAACCGAAGATAACGAAGGAAACGGTATGCCCTCACAAATAGCGGACGCTATCATAGACCTGACCACATATATCGATATGGATGTCACCACCGGAAAAATGGCTGACGATGATCAGCAATGTGACGGTATATCTGCTACCGAATTTATTCAATCCTCAACAACAGAAGAAGCTATACCTGAAGACGGTGTCAGCGACAGTGACGAAACAACATTCTTTTCTGTAAAACAGGGTACGGAAGTTGTATTCAATGTGAAATTTTACAACGATTTCTGCAGGAACAACTCTCCGAAAGCAAAGGTATACGAAGCAAAGGTAACTGTACTCGGTAACGGCTCATTTTTAAGTTCGCGTCTGGTACATGTTGTAGTGCCGCCCGGAGACATGCGCTAAATCTATCTTGCCCCTGAATCTTTCGATTCTGATTAGAAGAGTTACACAAAATATGAGGTTCGCCCGACAGTTAATCAGCGATTTTGTAACCTTCAGCCTGAGAAACTCTATCAAAACCAATTTTCTTAACAACTTCAGTATGAACACAGAAAACTTTTTCATTTTTCAATGATAGAATCGTATGGATCAGGTTATAACAACTTTTGTAAATTTTGAATTAAGCAGCTGGGCTGTTGCCATATAATTCGGTTTGAATTTTACAGTATTTCCCACTGTGTAACGCTTCCCTTCGGGAACTTCATAAACAGTCATGTCCGAAGTTGTTCCTATAAAGGATATTTTTTTATCCCGGGGAGTGAGATTACTGTAATCGGCATCAATTATACCGAAATCAACAATGGCCCGACGCTGGCGTGCTCCGTAATCTTCATCCGAAAAAGAGGATGTTTTGCCTATCCCCGCCTCACTTGTATTTCCGTCCGGAACAAGTTTTTTTCTGTACTGTTCGATAATACTCGCTTCAACTTCAAATGTATCTGTTGACAAATTCAGAAACTTTTTGTTTTCAAGGGGAGAAACTCCGAAAAAGACTGCTTCTCCTATACGAAAATGATTAACTGCACGGGGAATTTTTTTCTGAGGTATGAGAGGCAGCGTTATTGAGCTTCCGCCCGAAATAAGCGGAAGACTTCTGTTGAATTTGGCTTCAAGCAATTCCCGGTAAATACCGAGCTGAATCAATTTATCATAAGTCGGTTCAATCCCGTACATACAACCTAAATTAGTTCCCAGTCCGATCATTTCTATGTTTTTAAGATTAAACACTTCGTCGTAGAATTTAACAAGTTGCTCACGCATTACACCTTCGCGAAGTTCTCCCAGCTCTATCATAATCATCACTTTGTGTATTTTTTTCTGCTTTCGTGCCTCTTCATCAAGAGCATGAAGCGTTGGCAGTGATGTGTTGACAGAAATATCCGCCCATTTTATCACCGATTTCACCGAACGCACAGAAGGCGGCTTTATAAGCATTGTACGCAATTCAGAATTTATCTGTTTAATGGTTTTCAGACTGCTAAGTCGTGAATCCCCAAAAGAGTGGAAGTTTTTTACAATGGAATCTCCGAGAAGAGATTCGAGTATTTTGCGATTTCCCGAAAGCACTTTAAGAACAAGCGTCCATACTATGCCATTTTTACTGAGATATTCGTTTATTTTTCTTATGTTTCGTGCAATCTTCTCTGTTTTTACAATAAGTTCAGCCATAATAATCGCTTTTCAATCTGTTAAATGTCTCGAAATGTTCATGGGAAGTCTGGACAGCATTTCATAATCTATCTGACTGCTGAACTGTGTGAAATCCGACACAGATATGTCCAGATCTCCCTGAGAACCTATGAGAACAACTTCGTCCCCTTTTTTAATATTGTCATATCCGGTTATATCAACAGTGAGCATGTTCATGTTCACAACTCCTATGACAGCCAGTCTCTCCCCTCTTATAAGAACACGACTGTGATTGCTGAGAGATCTGCTGTAACCATAAGAGTACCCCACAGGAATTACTGCAATGGTTATATCTTCACTTGCCAGAAAACTTGTTCCGTAACCTACAAACTCTCCCTGTTTTATGTTTTTTATACTCATAACCTCGCTTTTCCATGAAATAACCCTCTCAAGAGGATCAGCCTTCTGTCTTTCCCGATGCTTTGAAAGATAGGTCACTTTTGTTTCCACACTCGGCCACAGTCCGTAAAGGATTATTCCCGAACGCACAAGATCCAGCTGAGTTTCCGGATAATTCATGCAGGCCGCTGAACTTGCAATATGGCGTATTTCGGGAACAACTCCCTCGTTCTGAAGCCACTCCTCCTTTTTTTTGAATGTGTTGATCTGGTTTTTAACTCTGACAAAATTCGCTATGCATTCAGCACCCGCGAGATGCGTGGATATACCCACGAGATGAATGTATTCTGAATTTTTTCTGATTATCGAGACAGCCTTTTCAAGCTGCTGCTGATTAAGACCGGTACGGTTCATACCAGTTTCAAGTTCAAGATGTATTCTTGCTTTTTTTCCAAAGGATTTTGCCCACAACAGAGCAGATTCCAGACGCTCAATCTCAAAAACCTGAAATTCCAGTTCCTTTTCCACAACCAACTTCATATCTTCAGTACCGATCCACCCCATTATTAAAACAGTTGATCCGGCCATTGAAGCTTCATCCACCAAAAAAGCCTCATCTGCCGAAAAAGTTGAAAAATGTCTTATCCCGAAGGACTCCGCAAGAGGAATCATCTGTTGTATTCCGTGCCCATAAGCGTTACCTTTAACGACAAAAGAAACTATTGTAGCTCTGTCTATGAGGTTGTTCCTCAAAAAATTTATATTGTTTTCAAAAGATGACTTTCTTAAAAATATTTTCGAATATGTAGGTTTCATAATCTCTTTCATAATATCATTAAAAACACACAGAAAAACATTATAAAGTATCACAAAAAAAATACAATATTTTATACCGCAACAATCTCATTGCCTGAATCGTTCGATTCTGAGTTAGAAAACATGGGAAAGAGTTCTGATTCAGAAGAGTTACACAAAATCTGAGGTTCACCCGAAGATTAATCGGCGATTTTTGTAATCTCTTAAGAACAGAAGGCTTTTTCATTTTTCAATGAGAGAGTCGGACGGTTCAGGTCATTATATCGATGCAGATCAAGATATGATGAAACAATGCGGGAGTCGGATTATTTCTGAAAAACCATTTTCCGGGAATACCCCGTATCCGAGGATTTGCCCCTTAATTGACAAACTTTAGCTTTTTGTTACAATTTTGCCGTTGATTTAACAGTTAAGGGAGAACTTGTATGTTGCTGAAAGGAAAAAAAACAGCGGCTGCCGTTGTCAGTGATCTTGTTGATGATTTTTCCGGGGAGCCTTGTCTCGCGGTTTTTCATCCTTCGGGGGATGAGTCTGCTGAATGGTATCTCAAAATGAAAAAAAGGTGGCTTAAAAAAATAGGTGGCAAAATGGAGGTTTTCGAGCTTTCATCTGAAACTTCACCGGAAAAATTTCTTTCAGATATAAAGAAAATTAACAGCGATGATTCTTTTGACGCCATGATGGTGGAGATGCCGCTCCCTTTTAAAATGGATCCGGCTTTGCTCTGGAGTAGCATAAAACCGGAAAAAGATGTTGACGGGCTCACTTTTGTAAATCAGGGCAGCATTTTTTCAACACGAAAAGAGAATCTGGTCCCCTGTACTGCGGCGGCGGCGGCTCATATTCTGGAAGCACACAACATTTCCATTTCCGGTAAAAACGCTCTTGTCATAGGCAGAAGTAATGTTGTCGGACTCCCTCTGGCAAAGCTTCTGCTCAACAGAAACGCCACTGTCACTGTGGCTCACAGCAGAACGAAAAATCTGAGAGATATTGTCGGGAACTATGATATAGTAGCTGTGGCTGCGGGAGTTCCGGGCATAATCAGTTCAAGTGATGTTAAAGATGGGGCGGCTGTTGTGGATATAGGCATAAATACAGACAGCAGCGGTTCTCTGACCGGCGATATGGATATCTCCGGCGAAGATGAGAAATCCCGTATCGACTATACTCCGGTACCCGGAGGAGTGGGAGCTGTCACAAACGCATTCATGTTGAAAAACCTTGTAAAATGTATGAAATTAAAACAGGAGAAAAATTGTTATGAGTGAAATCAAGATTAAAGAAATTATGGGGCGTCTGCCCCACAGGTATCCATTTCTTCTCGTTGACAAAGTTCTTGAAACAGAAAAGGGAAGCCGTATAAAAACTCTGAAAAATATCACTGCCAATGAACCTCAGTTTCAGGGACATTTTTCTTTTTATCCCATTATGCCCGGAGTTCTTATTGTGGAAGCCATGGCTCAGAGTGCGGGGCTTCTGTTCAGTGAAAAAAACGATGTCCGCATGCTTTTTATGGGAATCGACAAAGCACGATTTCGTAAGGAAGTGCTTCCCGGCGACCAGATGATTATGGATATCTCAATAATTCGTCGCAGCCGTAAAGCCGGCCGGGATATAATAAAGTTCAAAGGGGTTGCCACAGTTAACAATTCAAAAGTAGCTGAAGCGGAGATGATGGCGGCAATGGAATCGGAAACGGGCGAATGAAAGCCGTCAAAGATATTATTGCCGGGGTGGCATCTGAAGATGATGTTCTTGACCTTATTTTCAAATGGAAAGATCTTGTGGGAAAAGCAACTTCAAGAATGTCTTTCCCAGTGGGGATAAGAGGTAAAACACTTTTTATAGCTGTTCCCAACAATATGGTCAAACAACAGCTTTCTCATTTAAAGGATATGATCCTGGAAACATTGAATCGGAAACAGAATCGTCATTTCATCTCTTTGAGATTTATTGTAAAACCGGAACTTTTCAAAAAAAAACGCACAAAAAAGAAGAAAGATTTTCAGGAATCGAAAATATCCTTGTCGTCAGAAGATGTGGAAAAAAAGAAAAAGGCTCTTGAATCCCGGGGTTTTTCTTCTGAAATGATCGAGGTTTTTGCGGAGATAGAGGCTCTCATTGAAAAAAAGAACAGTAAAAATTCCTGAATCAAAAATACTGTCCAAACTACTTGCCTACAAAAAAGAAGCCATAAAGATATTACTGATGTCAGAGAATGAGATTATACACACAAAAATTTTCAGCGATCAGAGAAGTGCAGCCGCATATCTTCAGAAAAGGAATCTTTCAAATAACATATGCTTTATACTGATAGCCTCTTCGATTCTGCTCGAAATAAAAAACCCGGGTGGTTTTTTAGACGAACAGCTGATCGATATTCTCATGCTTGTGAATCAGGATAAAGAAGCTCTCCCCCATGAAGCACATCTCACCGTAAGAAACGGAAACGGTTTCAGATCACGCTCCTGTCCATTTTTTCTACTGCCGGAAAATATTTCTGTTTATGCAGATTGCTCACCTTCTGCAGCCATACTTGTTGTTCCGGAAAAAATAGGAAAATTTTCGCTGAAAGAAGATATGAAACTTATAAGAAATGCAGGGCTTTCACTGCACAGCTCCATTATAATCCGTAAAAATCTTTCAAGCCGGAGAGATGTGGAAAATTTTGTGAAAAATAACTCTTCTCAGCTCAGCTCCGTTTCGACAATTATATTTTCCATGGAATCAAAACCCTCCATATTGACCTGTCTGGAAAGAAAAAGCGGTTGTGCTGTTTTAACGAGAGACGAACTCATTGTTTCCATATTTGAAAAAAGGGCCGTGAGCAGAAGCGGAAAATTGAAAATAGCCTCCGCAGTTGTCAAAAAGGAGAAAACTCTTTTTCGCCATAAAGTAAAAGGGCTCAGTCGCATAAGAGGCGGAGTGGGATTGAAAGGCCCCGGAGAAACAAAGGAAAGTGAACGAAAACGCATTTTCCGAAAACGGGAATCGGAAATAAAAAAAGCACTGGAAAAAGAACATCTTATGCTTGAATCCCGGCACAAACATAGAAAACGGATAAAATATCCCATAGTTTGTCTCGTAGGCTACACAAACGCCGGCAAATCAACGCTTTTCAACAGTCTTCTGAACAGAAACGCTTCAAACGAAAGTGAAAAACTTTTTTCATCCATAGATCCCTTGATACGCCAGCACAGTATCTTTGGGAAAAAACTCTTTCTTGTTGACACTGTGGGACTTATTGAAGGCATGAACGAAGCCACTCTGGAAACATTTTCTCCGACATTCCGGGAAATATCGGACGCATCACTTATTCTTCATTTAATAGACCCAACGGACATAAACTGGAAAAATAAAAAAGTATCCGTTGAAAAAACTCTGCGAGACTTTTCCATAGATCTTTCAAAACGAGTTGTGCTCTTTTCAAAAAAAGATCTTCTGGAAAAACCTCCGGAGTCCCCGAGCATTTTTTATTCTGCTCATTCCCGTGAGGACATATTGGAAATAAAAAAACTCATACACGAAAATATCAGTTGAAAGATAGAACATGTCCTGATTCAAATTGTTGATATTTTGAATGTGCGAATTTTGAATGTCAACTTCTTCCTTTTTTCGAGTACGATCTACATCAACTGTGAAAGAAGTGTTTTTGCAGGAACTTTTTTATCGGTTTTCCAACAGAAAAGCAGTCTCTTTCAACGAATTCACCTTTCATTTCAACCTGAAAAGCATGTTCAACCTGAATCGTTCGATTTTGAGTTAGAAAACATGGGAAAGAATTCTGATTCAGAAGAGTTACACAAAATCTGAGGTTCACCCGAAGTCTTTACTTCTTAAGGACAGAAGGCTTTTTCATTTTTCAATGAGAGAGTCGGACGGTTCAGGTTCAAGTAGCTTATTCCGTTTTGTTTTGCAAGGACTAATTTACGATGCATCGTAAAACAGTCCGGACTTTTCCACGATGGGTCGTAAAATGGTACAGCATTGAGGTCAGAAAAACCTATGGGGTCGGGTCGAAATTTTCATAGTTTTAGTTTCACGACCCCTTTAGTTTTACAAGTTAAGTCCTTTCATACAAAAATCAGATTATCGTCGAACAGCTACAACCGGTTTCGTCTTCCGTAATCTCGACCGAGTCGTTTGTTTCATTGTAATCCGGATAGGAGGTATCCGTTGTTTCTTCGTCCTGTAAAGTTTCATCATCAACATTACTGTTATCTTTTTCATCGGGCACTTCAGTTTCATCATAGTCACCGGTATCATTGTCAGGTGTTTCTGATTCATCGACATCTTCATCCGGATATTCTCCGTTGTCGGCATCATTTTCTTCCTCGTCAACCCAGCATTCTCCCGTCAATTTTGTACACATTCTGCTGTTGTAGTCAGTTGCCCATTCCCACCATTCTGTCCATCTCTGACGATAGGTTTCAGCTTTCGCAATCTGATGATCCATCGGAGGTTGTCCGGGAGGATGAAGTATGATAAAAGCTATCCTGAAATCGTGCTGAGCTTCATGAGCGGAAGGCTCCCTTTCTCCCATGGCTCTTATCACATCTTCTATGGTGACAGTTCTTTTTTCCCATTCTTCGTAAACATTTGAATTGCCTTTCGCCAGCGGCATGGCACCGCTGCCGCTCTTATAAATATCTTCATCTTTCCAGAGATAGAAAAAAGGCTCCACATCTTCTGCGGCTCTAAGCCCCATGAGATATTGGTCAAGCTGACTGAATTTTCTGTCTCCGCCCGTAATTGTGAAAGTGCCGTCACCGTTATCAGTAAAAGTATTGCCGTACATTACAGATGGTCCGCTGTTCATGTAGTAGGACCAGTGCCAATTTGCTTTGTCGTTCTGCCATCCTCGGAGATAGTGAAGATCCTCGTTTTCTCCTTCCGGTCTGTATTCTATGGCGGCCATCCAGTGATGTCCGTATTCATGAGCAAGAAGCTCCACACCTGAAATATGATACATCGGCATTATCTGATCCGGATCATCGGGATACATGTCAATATTGATAGCTCTTGCACACTGTTTGAGATAACCGGAGCTGCCGAATTTCGAAGGCGGTCCATAAGCTGCTGTATCTATACCGATATTTTTTGCTGTCTTTTGAATATGAACCCCCTGTTGAACATTCAGGGCGGGGTTTTTCGTAGTAAACACGATAAGACCGTCAAAAACATCGTCGTGTTCCATATAGAACTGTTTTCCCGCTTCCATGCAAATTGCACCCATAAGACCTGAGACAGAATTCGATGTGTCGGGGACAACGGCAATGTTCTCAGCATCATAAGCGGATAGTGTGCCAGTTGAAATAATAAAAAAGGAAAACAGTATTAAAAAATTTTTCATTTTTTCAATTCCTCCTATAATTAAAGTTATCTTCAATGATTATTGTAATCAAAAATTAATATGATGCAAACAAAACCGATTTTCCGATAATTGCTGTAATTCAAATCCTCTCCTGATATAGAAGCAGGGTTTTCATTTGAGAGGGAATCATTCTTTTTTAACCTGAACCGTCCGACTCTCTCATTGAAAAATGAAAAAGCCTTCTGTTCTTAAGAGATTACAAAAATCGCCGATTAACCTTCGGGTGAACCTCA
>JAWOGE010000301.1:0-3082 GCA_046497165.1 bacterium
GCTCTTTAAACGAAGCCACGACATTCAAATCTGCAGATTGGTTTTTCAGGAATAAAAAAATCATTCGTGTTGATATTGATATAAACGAGATGAATCGTGTTTGCAAGCCTGATATTGGCGTTGTTGCAGATGCAAAACGATTTTTCAGTGTTTTTGATAAAATGTTTCAATCAGAAAAAAACGATATCATTAATTTTTATAAAAAAGGCATAAAGCATGCTAAAACGCCTCTAAAAAGATGTGCCGATAAAATCGAAGAAAAAAAAGACCTTCTTTCCCCCGTTGAGGTCTGCGGTGTAATTGAAAAAATGATGCCTGAAAACACTGTTTTTCTTGGAGAGGGAGGAAACAGTGGATTTCTTGCGGCTCACCACATAAAAACCTCTCAGAGACAATCTTACTACCTTGATATCAATACCGGAACCCTTGGGCAAACCATAGCGGCTGCAATTGGAGCAAAAACATCCGAACCCCACAGACATGTGATTTCAATATGCGGAGACGGAGCTTTTTTAATGAATGCCAATGAGCTGGCAACTGCTGCGGAATATGATATCCCCGTTACATGGATTGTATTTAATAACGGGTGTTACGGTTCGGTACTTTCAGGAGATAGAAAGCGTTTCGGTACTGTTGTCGATCCTTATTTCAGAAAAACTAATATAGCTGTTATTGCCCGGGGATTCGGTGTTCAAGCTCTTGAAGTTGTGGACAGAGAATCTCTTCATAATGCTCTTGTTCTCAGCATAAAATTAAACAAGCCCGTGCTTATTGATATCAAGACAAATCCTGAATATGAACCTGCATTTTTAAGTTATGAAGCTAAACAAAAAGAAACGGTTTCTACGGGATAGATAAAATTAACTATTTGGAGGAGAAATTGACGATGGCAAAGCTTCTCGTTGTTGACAACAGTCAGGGGATTAGAAATATGATAAAAAGTGCTCTTGAACCCCTGGGACACAGTGTTTATCAGGCAAAAAACGGTAAAGAAGGTTGCCGTATTGCAAAAAATACCGTTCCGGATTTGGTTATAATGGATTATCATCTTCCGGATATCAATGGTTTTAAAGCGGGCTGTGAAATAAAAAAATCGTCCCCTTCGTCAAATATACAGATTGTTGTCATGAGTCGTGAAGGTGACGAAAAACTTATGATGGAAGGGCTTTCTTCCTGTGCTGATGATTATATTACAAAACCTTTCGGGGCACGATTTCTTGTTTCCAGAATAACAGATATGCTTGAAAATGCCAAAAGGAGGAAAAAACATGAAAAATAGAGTTTATTTTTTAAATGAATCTTCATTGAAAAACAGAAAAAAACTTGACTCGCCTACAATTGATATGGAGAAGATAAATATAGAAGATCCCATGGAGGTTGCCACCTGGTGCGAAGTTTTTGATGTCAGCGAAAAGCGGCTCAGAGATGCTGTTGAGGATGTGGGCAGATCTTTTAGCAAATTGAAGGAGCATTTTTTCAGAGAATCTTCATAATAGAACATGGATTTTTAGTTTATATGTTTCATAAACCTGAATCGAACGATTCAGCTATCAGTTTTTATAGGGTTGTGCTTTCAACCATTTTTTCTGAAAAAATATCACTATGAAAACAATTGAATTGAGGACCATTGTAATGAATATGGTAAGCCATACGCCGGTGCTTTCCATCCCGAGTGTGACAGAAAAAAACCATGCGAGAGGGATGCGTGCCAGAACCAGGGGAAAACTGAAATAAAAGCTCGGTTTTGTGAACCCCGCTCCTGTGAAAGCTCCCTGTTCAAGAACTATCAGAAGGCTTTGGAGAATTTCGGCAGAAAACACAATTCTTAAATATTTCACTCCTATTTCAACTAATTGAGGGTCATCGTTGAATATTCGCATTATCTGAGGTGCGAATATAATCATTATGCATGAATATACCGCTACGGCGTATCCGGAAAATTTCATGGCGGCTACTGTTCCCTGCCATGCACGCTTCCTTTTGCCGGCTCCGAGATTTTGTCCTACAAAAGTGGACAGTCCGGCCCCAAGACCCATGGCGAAAAAATAAGCTACAGATTCAAGTTTATGTCCTATACCCATTGCTCCGAGAGGTTCTGATCCGAACATGGCTGTTATTTTTGCTATGAAATAATAGATCAGTGAAAAGAAAACAGATGTCAGTGCAACAGGATAACCCACAGAGATATATTTCATGTAAGGAATAGGAGAGGAGGTTTGTTTTCTGAATAAAACCCACTTTTTCTGCATAATTTTCAGAAAAAAATATATTGTGCCTATGGAAAAGGAGATAATTGTGGCAAAAGCCGCCCCTCTTGTTTCGAGTCGCGGAAAAGGTCCGACTCCGAATATCATAAGAGGGCTGAGAACTATATTGAAAATAAAAATGTAGAGGTATACCTTTACAGGAGTAACAGTATCACCCCAGGCGATCATAACGGCATGCAGTGCCACAATCAGGTAGGAAACAGCATTCCCCGCCACCATTATTTCAAGATACTCCGCTCCTGCTCTGTAGACAGTTCCCGATATTCCGATGAGTCTTATTAGGGGGTGAATCAGCGGGAAAAATACAAATGTAAATATAACTCCCAGAAAAAGAGAAAGTTTTATGGCCCTTGCAGAGTTGACCCTTGCTTTTATCAAGTCTGAATTGCCCACATTCCGGGATATTCCTGAAACAATACCGACCCTTGTAAGATTGCTCAGTCCGTGTACCGCCCACACAAGAAATATTGAAGCACTTACACCGGATAAAAAATCCTTTCCGAGGTGTCCGAGCCAGAACATATCAACTATATTGTTTCCCGCCCGGAGAAGATTGAGCATTATTATGGGCATTGACAATACAAACACCGCCCGGGAAGGCTTATCTTTCAGTATGTCAGTTCGAAAATTTTTCAGAAATCTCATAGATGCTCCCGTAGTCGGAGATTCAGAAGAACTCTCTATCATAAAACTTTGTAAAATGCAATTTGTGGGAATAATCTGGCAGGGGTCAGAAATGTAAAATTTTGCGTCTACGGTATCTCCGTAACTTCAACATGTTTTCCTTCAAACACAATGACCATTTTATGGATCTC
>JAWOGE010000328.1:0-6445 GCA_046497165.1 bacterium
CCAGAATTGTAAAGTCATATACAACCTGAATTGTTCTATTCTCAGGTGGTAAACATGGGAAAGAATTTTGATTCAGAAGCGGCACACAAAGTTTGAGGTTCAGCCGGAGGGTAACCAACGATTATTGTAATCTTCAGTATGAACAGAAAGCTTTTTCATTTTTCAATGGGAGAGTCGGACGATTCAGGCATAATCAGATATAATCAGAAAGATACTGTCCCATCTGTTTCCAGGGAACAATGGAGATGCCGGACATCTCCTGTTCCATCGTTCCGTCATAGATAAGGAATTGTGCACCCGACATACCCGATATCTTTTTAAACTTCGTCAGGGAAGCAAGCAGTCGTTTTTGAAATGTCTGTGTCGATTTTATTTCAATGGCGGTAAAATCTATTCCCCGATCAATAATGAGGTCGATCTCGTTTCCGATGTGATCCCGCCAGAAGTAAAGATCGGGAGGTTCCCCGGTGTTGAGACGATATTTGTATATTTCTGAAATGATTAAATTTTCAAAAAGACTGCCACGGAGATAAAACTGTGGCAGCTGTTCCGGACCGCGTATTCTTAGAAGATGGCAGAGCAGCCCGGTATCATGAAAGTACAATTTTGTCTGTTTCACAATTCTTTTATTGAAATTCCTGTGATACGGCCTGAGACGGAACACCACAAAACTGTTTTCCAGCACAGACAACCACGATTTTGCGGTTTTTGCGTCAACACCTGTTTCATTTGCCAGTGCATTGAAATTAATCAACTGCCCCACACGTCCCGCGCACAGAGATAAAAAATCACGGAACCTGTTCAGATCACCTATGTTTTTAATCAGTCTGACATCCCTTTCAATGTAGGTGGTCACATACTGTTTGTGGAAATCACCGGGAGCGAGGTGTCTGTCGAAAATGGGTGGATAAAAACCAGTATGAAGTAGCCGATCAGTTGTGTGTGACTCTATGTACGCTGAAAGCTCATCCATTGAAAAGGGAAGCAGGGTGAGAACCGCCGCTCTGCCGGCAAGAGACTGTGTAATAGATTCCATGAGAAGATAATTCTGAGACCCGGTGAGAATTATTTTTCCCATACTCTCCGTGGCATCAGCTTCACCCTGGAGAAAAGAAAACAGTTCCGGCACCCGCTGTACCTCATCGATGATAATACCGTTTTCGCGATGCCGGGAAAAGAACGCCCGCGGATCATTGATCACGAAAACGCGTTCATCAGGATTTTCAAGATTGACATAATCGTACTCCGGAAAACACTTTTTTGCAATCGTTGTCTTCCCCGACTGACGAGGCCCCGCAATCATAATGACGGGAAAACCTCTTTTCAGCTGTGCTATTTTTTTCTCAAGAATTCGATCTATCATCACCACCTCCGCGTTCAATACCTATTATACCGACAACAGAGGAAAAATCAAATATTTTTACAAAACAGGAATCTGATTCCAGAATTGTAAATTTACAATGGCAACAAGGGCAGGGCATGAATTCGGGAGCATCTCCACGATGTCTGCAATTTCGACAATCGCATCTTCGATCTGGTATAATAAAATTGGAATAAAAGTTAATTGCACGTAAACTGACTGAGGTCGATAATGTTGCGAATAAAAATCAAATTACCGTAGGGGTTGACCCGTGTGTCAACCCTGTATTATGTGTTGACAATGAACGAACAGCAGGACAGACACATGGGTCTGTGCAAATAAAAGGACAGACACACGGGTCTGTCCCTACGAATGCAAAACGGGGCAGCAGAGGGGACAAGATAGCATATTAGCTCAACTTTCGCACAAAGCACTACAAGTCATTAAAAACACTGACATCCAATTCAAAAGGCACTACGAAAGCGTACAATTTCAGGGGAGGGGGTTTAAATACTTGAGACAGTTTTTGTTATGGGAAGAGATTTCAGATCAATATGCAGAAGTTTGTAAATTTCCTTCTGTGCGGAATCTGCTGTGGACGGTTTTCTGATTCTGACCACTCCGTTTGATTTTGACGGCATGACAATGGTTGGAGTTCCTTGAGTTTGAGGCGACATCTATATTGGTACATAGTGCGTGTGTCTCGCAATGTTTGCATCTCAAAATTTTTTATCTCTACTTTTATACCAGTTGTACATAATCCGCATGCCTTCATCAAGGGATGTTTTCGCTTTCCATCCAAATTTTTCCGCTCTTGACACATCGAGAAGTTTTCTCGGAGTTCCATCGGGTTTTGTTTCATCCCAGCATATTGAACCTCTGAAATCTGTTATTTCCGCTGTTTTGCGGGCAAGTTCAGAAATAGAAAGATCCTTTCCACTTCCTATGTTTATATGGGTGTTTCTCAGTTCGCCGGAGATATCTTTTATTATCTCCTTAAAGGATATCTTTCGCATCATAAAAACAGCCGCATCAGCGAGATCTTCTACAAAAAGAAACTCTCGTCTCGGATTTCCCGATCCCCAGAGGGTAATTTTATTTTTCCCTACTCCATGTTTTTCCAGAAAATTCTCAGGTCTGCCCCCGGATTCCTGCTGAACAGCATCAAAAACTTCGTTTTTACGCCCTTTTTCAATGAGAGAAGCCATATGAAATTTTTTTATCATGGCAGACATTACATGGCTGGTTTCCAGATTGAAATTATCATGGGTTCCATATAGATTTGAAGGCATTATAGCTATAAAATTATCACCGTACTGCAGAGCATAATTTTCACACATTTTAAGCCCGGCGATTTTGGCTGTAGCATAAGCTTCATTGGTATACTCCAGCTTGCCGGTCAACAGATGCTCCTCCTTCATGGGCTGAGGAGCTTCCCGGGGATATATACAGCTGGAACCCAGAAAAAGCAGTTTTTTAACATTGTTAAGATGTGCCTGATGTATGACATTGTTCTGTATCATCAGATTGTCGTAAATAAACTCTGCTCTGAAGGTATTGTTAGCTTTTATTCCGCCCACTCTCGCAGCGGCAAGAAAAACATACTCGGGTTTTTCCTTTTTGAAAAAGTTTTCCACATCTTTCTGATTTCTGAGGTCAAGTTCATCTGAACTCCGTAATATCAGATTGTTGTAACCTCGTGAACGCAGTTCCCGAGTTATGGCACTTCCCACCATTCCTCTGTGTCCGGCTACATATATTCTTGAATTGATGTTCATATCTTCAATCTCCATAATTTTTTCTGACGGGAAAATCGTTTTCCATAAGCAAAGCATCCCGACGGGCATCCACCATATCGTTTTCCATCATTTCATCTATAATTCCATGAATATCATAAAAAGGTTTCCACCCCAGTTCTTTTTCAGCTTTTGAAGAATCACCTGTCAGAATATCCACTTCCGCAGGACGAAAATAACGCGAATCAACTTTAATCACACAGGCTCCCGGTTTAAGATTTTCAGGTACGGAAGCTTTTGTTTTTGAGGTAAAAAGTTTGGAATCAAGTGCAGATACAACTCCCTTTTCTTTTTCACCTCTTCCGGAAAATTCCAGTTCCACACCGAGATATTTAAAGGCTTTTACAGCAAAATCCCTTATACTGTATGTGTTTCCTGTGGCTATGACATAATCACGGGGAATATCC
This sequence comes from bacterium, assembly GCA_046497165.1. Taxonomy (GTDB): domain Bacteria; phylum UBP6; class UBA1177; order UBA1177; family JAWOGE01; genus JAWOGE01. The sequence goes on from JAWOGE010000328.1 coordinate 3,564, forward strand.
TGCTGAAGCATGAGATACATAGCTCTGACAAAATCGGATGCATGTCCCCAATCTCTTTTTGCATCAAGATTTCCAAGATAAATTTTTTCCTGAAGTCCCATACATATTCTTGAGACAGCCCGTGTTATTTTTCTTGTTACAAAAGTTTCTCCTCTGACAGGAGATTCGTGATTAAACAAAATTCCGTTACAGGCAAACATACCGTAAGATTCTCTGTAGTTCACAGTAATCCAGTAAGCATACAGCTTGGCAACACCGTAAGGACTTCGAGGATAAAAAGGAGTGGCTTCGTTCTGAGGAATTTCCTGAACCTTTCCGAAGAGTTCGCTGGTGGAAGCCTGATAAAACTTCACTTTTTTCTCCATGTTCAGGATACGAATTGCCTCAAGAAGACGCAAGGTTCCCAGAGCATCGGTATCAGCTGTATATTCCGGAGATTCGAAACTTACTTTGACATGTGACTGAGCTCCCAGATTATAAATCTCATCGGGAGAAACCTTTCTGATTATTCTTATGAGATTGGTGCTGTCTGTCAAATCCCCGTAATGAAGAATAAACCTTCTGTCTTTTTCATGGGGATCCTGATAAAGATGATCGATGCGATCGGTATTAAAAAGTGAAGTCCGTCTTTTTACGCCATGAACCACATAACCCTTTTTGAGTAAAAATTCAGCGAGATAAGCTCCGTCCTGTCCGGTTATACCGGTTATCAATGCAACTTTTCTCATATAACCTCCGGAAGATGATTACATTTAGGATTATAAAAAGTATCGGCATTCAAGTCAACTTATGAACCGGAAGGAACTATTTTTTCGGGACCGTTTTCTTTATTCTGCGTACAAAATCTTCAGTTTTTTCAAGAAATGCGGCACTGCTTCCAACATCTTCTTCCAGAAAATTAGTGGTTATTTCAAGAGGTTTTTTGAGTATTTCCTCAACATCTCCTTTGACTTCCTGAACATCCGTGCCTCCTGAGGTAGTGAAAAAAACAACTCTCTTATTTTTAAGAATTTTTTTGTTATCTTTTATAAAAGCACGCAAAGCCGGAGTTATTGACCAGGCCCATATGGGAGTTCCCATAATAATAAGATCATATTTTTCAAGATCTGCGGAAACGGTTTTTATTTCGGATACATTACCAAAGTAAGCATCTTTTCCCGCAACAAGAAATCCAAAAAATCCGCTCCTGTCCCGGGCTTTTTCTTCAATTCTCTCCAGATCCGCTTCAAGAAGAGAAGCTATTCTTTCGGCAGTTTTTTTAGTATTGCCCGTCTCTGAAAAATAAACCATTAGTGTTTTTAAAGTACCTTCTTCATCTTTTTCTTCATTTTCAGCATCGACAGGAACATTATCTTTATTTTCCTGAACTTTTTCCGGTTCTTCGGATTCTTCTGCTACCACAGGAAAAAGAAAAAAAATCATAACAAACCATAAAAAAATACGCATTAAACACCTCCTGTTTTATTTCATTTTTCATCTTTTATTTCAGAATCATGCTCAAAAACTTTGAAATCTTTTTCGACATCCATATCAAGAGATATCTTCCTGAACTGAAGTTTTTTGTAATGTGAAGTACCTCCGAACCTTACTATAATGGCCCGCAGTTTTCCGGGTTCCTCTATGTTCATCTCACACTTTGTCCATTGTGAAAATTTTTTACAAAGAGGCCAAGTGGAATGAACTGTCCGATATCCACTTCCAGACACGAGAATTACAACAGCCCCACCGTGTTTTTGAGGATTTTTAATGGAACTTTTTTCGTAACGATATTCAAAAGATATTTTTACATTTTTGATATGACGGTCTTTAAGAAATTCCTGATGGGAAAGACTTACAAAAAAATCATCGTGAGGTTCTATAGTTATAATTTTTCTGTGTCTGTCAACATCAAAAATACCGTCTCCGTTTTCATAAAAGAATCCCGGTTTCATAAAATCCGACATGTTAAAAAAGGTTGTTTTTACGGAAGTTTTCCTGTTTCTTTTACGAGATTTTTCCTCTTCAACTCTTTTGTTGAACATATTTACAAAAAAGTATATTGAACCACCTATGAGAATAACAGCAATTAAAACTCTCAGGAACTTATAAAAAGGCTTCTCTCTTCCTTTATCAGACACTTTTAATCAACCCCGAGCCTTAAAAGGCTTTCGTGGAGTTTTTTCATCTCCGTCTTTTTTATCTTTTTTTCCGTAACCACCATTTAATATGCGACTTTTTTTACTTTTACCTTCGGATTTATCCGGCTTTTCCTCATTATCTTCGTTACTTTTCACATCCAGAGATCCTTCTTTGTCCTTTTTTGCAAGCTCAACCCAGGGCTCCCGGAGACTTTGAAAAATATCCGCAGCTTCTTCTATGCTTTTTATATCTTTGTTTATATTCGCATTCATAAGACGATCATTTATAAAGGAATAAAGATTTTTGAGATTTTTAGATATGTCACCGCCTTTTTCCATATCCAGCATGTTTGTAAGTTCCACAACTATATTCTGAGCTTTTATTATCTTCTTATGAGACTCTTCTATATTTTTTTCCTCTATGGCGGAAACAGCCTGCTTCATAAACTTCAAACCGGCATCGTAAAGCATAACGACTATTTCAAGGTTTGTTTTTCCCTCTATCTCTCTTTTCAGATATTGATTTTCGTATTTTTTTGGTGTCACTTTAAACCTTTCTCCTGAGATTTTTGTCATAATTCACTGCCAGAATCCCCTGTTGACTGTCCGGAACTCCCCATTGCCTGAAGAAGAGACTGACTTTGCTGTTGTAGCCGAGCCATCATCTCTTCCATAGCATTATATTTATTATACAGGGTTTTCTCTCTGAGTTCAAGTCTGTTCTCATAATTTTCATACTGCTCCTGGAGCATTCTCAAATTACGG
>JAWOGE010000124.1:0-7894 GCA_046497165.1 bacterium
AATTGTCACAAAAACAGGTTGCACACGCACTCGGCTATCGCAATGTCAACAAAGGTATTCGTCGGATACAGCATATGGAATCCGGCGTTATCACTGAATCTCTCGTCATACCGATATGCAATTTACTGGACATACCACCCGCGGCACGCGACGATTTTCTCCGGCAGGACTGCCGCCGGGAAATGCGACGCCGAAAAGAGCTTCCACCCTTTAAACCTCGTCTCATCAGACGGGTATTTGCCGCCTGCTATATCCGTGTTGCCCTCCCCGACCGACTGACAACGGAATCCGCTCGCATCCGATTTTCCAGCCGTTTTGCCGCCGACAGACAGAACAGCTGCTGCCTCATGACAGACTATAATCTTCGTTACTGGTTCACCCCGACAGGAGAATACCACATCGACCGAAAATGGTTCGGCGGTCCCGCTCTGTCACTGCGGTAGAAACAGTCTGTACATTCTGCACCCGATCAAAAGGCTTTTTCATTTTTCAATGAGAGTCGGACGGTTCAGGTTTAATATCAAAAAAACATCTTGTGAATGCCCTCAAAAACCTTGAAAAGCGTGAAGAATTACTTAACAAAATCGCCATGTAAAAAGAGAAAACTTCAACTGCTGAAAAAATTTCGTAGATAACACATTGACATTTCTACACAGGAACATAAACTGTTTTCAGGATGTTCCTTATTATTATTATTTCGGAGATAAAAATGACAGATGACAAATCAAAAATTATTGAAAAAGTAAAAGCGGTTATTGACAAGGTTCGCCCTGCCCTCGAAAGGGACGGCGGAGATGTTGAATTTATTTCCATGGACGCCAAAGGGGTTGTAAAAGTAAAACTCAAAGGTGCCTGTGCCGGTTGTCCCATGTCAACCATGACTCTCAAAATGGGAATCGAACAGACTTTGAAAAAAGAGATCCCTGAAGTAACTGAGGTTGTCCAGGTCTAAAAAAGGAGGCGTTATGAATTCCTCTGATAAGTTTTCTGAAATTTCAAATTTAAAAAAAGAGAAAAATGCGATTGTATTGTCACATACCTATGCTGTTCCCGAAGTTCAGGATGTTGCTGACTATGTGGGTGACAGTTTCGGTCTCAGCAAACAGGCTTCTGAAATTTCCGGAGTGGACAAAATCGTTTTTGCCGGAGTTCTTTTTATGGCTGAAACAGCCGCCATGCTTGCTCCCGACAAAAAAGTTCTTCTTCCTGTGGCTGACGCGGGCTGCCCCATGGCTGACACTATTACAGCAGATGAGCTCCGGACACTTAAAAGAAAACACCCCGATGCAGCTGTTGTGTGTTATGTTAATTCAAGTTCGGAAACAAAAGCAGAAAGTGATGTATGCGTAACTTCGAGCAACGCTATTAAAATAGTTCGACGATTGAAAGAGAAGCAGGTTATTTTTGTTCCGGACAAAAATCTCGGCAGTTATGTGGCGGAACAGATTCCCGAAAAAGAGATTATTTTATGGCCGCACGGACACTGTTATGTTCACAGTCGTGTCTCTCCCGAAGATGTGAATGCAGTTAAAAAAGATCATCCGGACGGTATGGTTCTCATGCATCCGGAGTGTCCGCCTGAAGCAAGAAAAAAAGCTGATTTAATTCTTTCCACCGGACAGATGGCAGAAGTTGTTAAAAACAAAAAAAGCAAAAAATATATAATAATTACCGAAGAAGGTATTATTCACCACCTCAAATCCTTCGACAAAGATGCTGTTTTCATACCCATGCCCGCTCCCACCATGTATTGCAGCAACATGAAAAAAAACAGATATCACGATCTTGTTGCAGCCCTTGAAAATGACAGAAATATTATAACTGTTCCAGAAAATGTTGCTGAAAAAGCACGCATATCTCTTGAAAGAATGCTGGAGCTGGCAAAATGAAAAATCTGAAAATAGGAGACAGAGTCTTTTCGTCCCGGCTTATGCTCGGAACAGGTAAATTTTCGTCCAATGAAAGCATGATGGCTGCTGTTAAGGAGTCCGGAACCGCAATAGTTACGGCTTCTCTCAGAAGAATGGATCTCGAAGTTTCTTCCGAATCGCTTCTGACACCTCTTCTGAAATGCAAAGATATCACTATTCTTCCCAACACAGCAGGAGCCCGTTCCGCAGATGAAGCTGTTTTTTATGCTGAAGCCGCCTGTGAAGCCGGACTTCCTCGCTGGGTTAAACTTGAACTCACACCGGAACCGAGACATCTGCTTCCCGATCCTGTTGAAACTTTGAAAGCTGCCGAAATACTTGTAAAAAAAGGATTTGATGTACTTCCTTACATAAATGCAGACCCCATGCTTGCCTTAAGACTGCAGGATGCCGGAGTCTCCACAGTCATGCCCCTTGCTGCTCCCATAGGGACAAACAGAGGTATGCTAATGAAAGATATGATATCAATAATCATCGAACAGGCGAGAGTTCCTGTTGTTGTGGATGCCGGGTTAGGTGTCCCTTCCGATGCGGCTGAAGCCATAGAGATGGGAGCTGACGCTGTTCTTGTAAATACAGCAGTGGCCACTGCTGATAATCCGGCCGCCATGGGCCGAGCTTTTAAAATGGCTGTAAATGCAGCTGAAATTGCTGTTGATTCCGGAATACCTCAAAAATACGATGCAGCACGTCCAAGTTCTCCTGAACTTGATTTCATGGACAACATGGAGTGAGTATGTTCCTTCCAGATTCCAAACTGACCGGAAAACTTTACGATATCTCTTATGATGCCGGCAAAGATATTATAGACAAAACCCTTGATAAAAAAAACTTCGACATGGAGGACTTTGCCGTACTTTTATCACCCGGCATGGATCTGCAACAGAGAAAACATCTTGCCGCAAGAAGCTACGCCCTGACTCGAAAAAGATTTGGTTTTGCCGTTTCCCTGTACATACCTCTTTATTATGACAATCGATGTACAAACGGTTGCGTTTACTGTGGGTTCAATGCTAAAAACAAAGTCCCGAGGAAAACTCTCACACGCGAACAGATATTAAAAGAAGCCATTGAAATAAGAAAAAAAAACTTCAAAAACATTCTCCTTGTTGCGGGCGAACATCCTGAAAGTGCAAACATCGATTTTCTGGTACCTGTAATCCGCAAACTTCACAAAGCAGGATTCAGCTGTGTAAGTATTGAAATAGCTCCTCTGGATAAATATGAATATCGAACTCTCGTAAAAGAAGCACATCTTGACGGTCTTTATGTTTATCAGGAAACATATGACAGAGAAACTTATGACCGGGTTCACCCTTTCGGTCCTAAAAAAGACTACGATTATCGGCTTGAAACCCCTGAAAGAGGTGCCACTGCAGGTATCCCCAGAATAGGAGTGGGTGCCCTTCTGGGATTGAGTAACTGGCGTAGAGATATGTTCTATCTCGCACAGCATCTTAACTATCTTCAAAAATATCACTGGCAGGCTGAGTATTCCATAAGCTTTCCCCGTATTCGTGATGCAAAGGGGTCTAAGCGTTTTTCACAACTTTCAGATCTGGATTTCATACAGATAGTATCTGCTCTCAGGCTTATATTTCAGGATACTGCCATGTCTCTGACCACAAGAGAAACACCTGAATTCAGAGATAAAATCACTCCTTTCGGATTCACAGTTTTAAGCGCAGGCAGCTCCACAGTTCCGGGAGGTTATTCTGAAAAAACAAATGAAGAGCTTCCTCAGTTTTCAATATCTGACTCCCGTTCACCCTCTGAAATAGCTGAAATGATGCGAAAAAAAGGGTTCGATCCTGTTTGGAAAGATTGGGAATAGTTCTATTTTCACTTTGTTGTTCAGGTAGTTTTCAACCCACATACCCCTTAGAATTACAACTATTCAGATTTGCTTCAGTATGAATTTCCGGATCGAAACGCACAGCCGGGATTATTGTTTCTCAAAAATTATCTTGTCAAAAAAGAAATATACGGGGGTTTCTCCGGGTTCTTCAGCGGGGGTTACAGTGAAAAAGTTAAGCCCTTTTTCTAATTCAGCTAAAAAATGGTGTTCTTTTTTCACAAGTTTTTCATTGTAAGTATCAAAAGATGTTACTTTTTTTTCCTTAATAAAGATGTCGAATTTTCCTCCGGCTGTCCCTCCGAACCCTTTTATTTTGACAAAATATTTTCCACTTTGAGGAAAATACTGCCCGAAAGTATAGTGAGAATTGGATTTTCTGAACCGGCAGAACATACCTTTTCCCTGAAACCCTTTCATTTCAACAGGAGACATGTGAAGATAGGCATAAAGTTCCGTCCTGTGTAGAAAGGGATAGTGAGCACAGAGATCGGGAACTCCGTCAACAGGATACATCTTCATTTCCATCTCGGCCACTATTTTTTCAGGGCCGTGACGGGGATAAATCCTATTTATTTCAGGAGGTTCATAACCGGCTTTTACATTCTCATAAGAAACACGGTAATAATCTCTGTCGGGATAATAGTGCATAAGATTTATGTTGGAATCACCCATATCTCTTGTAAAAATATTACTGTTTTTATCAATATCTCTGTGATCCATGAGAGCAAATCCACTTCCGAAAAAGTCTTCAGGATGAATAAAAAATACGCTGTTTTCAATTTCACGCTTCTCTATTTCGTCTCTGAGAAGTGAATCCACATTCCAAAAAGCTCTGCTGTAATGTGTCAAAAGATGCGGAACGGTAAAAAACAGGGAGAAAATAACAGCTCCAATTATAAGTGAGGAGGAAAAACGAACCCCCGGGAATCTCATAAAAGCAGTTTTCATATAAGCAACCTCATGGATGCCTGCAGAGACAAGAATTATAACAAGAAAAGTGATCTCATAAAAATATCTCGGTCCCATAGCATTACCATCAAGAAAAAAAGGAAAATATCCTGCAGCAAAAATAAGAAAAACTGTCATGAGAAATATTTTCTCTCTGCGTTTTTCCGACAGAAAAATTGATTTTCCGAAGGTCAGCGGGATAAATATAAAAATAAGTGGGTGTGAAAAAGTATTGAAAATCAGAGATGTGAATCTACTGTGCGAAATTTTTAAAGCATATAACAGTGTCACCCCTTCCGGAGGAAGAACTGTCCAGCTTATAAAAGGACAGCCTTTCCCGAATCCGGGACGATGGCAGAAATCACGGGGCTCCGAATAACTGAAAAAGATATCCTGCAGAAAAACAAAGGGGTTGCCTGTAAAATATATGTTATACAATGCAAGAACAATGGCTCCGGGAAGAATTCCGACGAAAATAAACAGCAGGTTTCTGAAAGGATATCTGATTCTCGGAAAAAATATCAGTGTGCCCGCCAGAAGAGACACAGACAGATAGAGTGCGTTCTGGGGACGACTGAAAACCAGTATCCCTGTAAAAATTCCGGCACAAAGAGGAAGAAGTTTTTTTTCACTTTCAAACGAATTAAAAAAACAAAGCAGAGCTGACATGGTCAGTAAAGAGCAGAAAGGATGGGAAAGAAAGCTGCCTCCTGTTATTGTCATAAAAGGAGAAAGAAAAACAAAAATCATACTCAGCAAAGAAACTCTTGAAGAAAAAAGTTTTTCAGAGATTTTTCCGCAGAGAAATATATTTACGCCCAAAAGCAGCGGGTTGGCGACAAAAGGGATCTTAAACCAGATGAAAGGAACAAGAAAAAGAGGGAATCCCGGCTGAAAAATCGACATTACTTTTCCATCTCTTATAACCTGAAAAAGATACCAGAAAAAATCGTAATGCGGGTGTATTTCGTTGTAAAGTCTGAACTCTGAAAAGGTTTCCGCCATTTTAACATAATGCAGGCCGTCCTGAACATGGGGGATACCTCCGAAAACAAAAACGGATACGGCAAGTGAAGCTGAAAAACCGGCCGCCGGAAAAATGAAATATCTCCATTTTTCAACTTTTTTAAACAATAAAACAAAATATTTTCTGACAGAAGAAACAGAAAGAATCAATATAAAAGTCAGCACGAAAATATGAAACCAAGGGAAAGCCATTGAAAACGGCCGGAAAAAATTAAAAGAAAAAGGAAAAAGGATAAAAATGAAAAGAGAAATAAAAAATAAAAATACAGATAAAAACTTCATGTCAAAAAATGTACCATACTCTTTCAAAAAGAGAAATTTTTTGTGATATTATTCTGAAACGCCTGATTCCTGAAGACCTGTTTTTTCAGATTGTATTTTTTCACTTCTGTTTCTTTCAGGATAAAGACAGCACATGTCAAAGCTGTTGTAATAAAGATAGAGACTGGAAGCTTCCAACTTGGTAAAAAGCATTTTAAACGCCTGAAAAACAAGAAAAACAAGAAGCACTAAAGAAGGTTTTTTGTCGTCGGGAGCATACATATCATCAATTATGCTTTTTCGTTCTTCCCACCATTTTTTTCGCATCTTTTTTCGTTCTGACCACGATTCAGGACCTTTGATAAATGTCTGAAGATACCATAAAAAATCAGCAAAGCCGGTTGCAGATTTAATCCCGGGTTTTATGGGAGGAAGCTTTTTCGCAGGTTCACCGTCTGCTATGGCACACCATTGAGGAATCATGTCAACTCCTCCGTAAAAACCCATATTTATAGAAACAGAAGGCCGGGGATTGCAGTCTATTATGTAAATTTTTCCATCATTTTCATCAATCAGAAAATCCATGGATATGAACCCGGTCCATGAAATATGTTTTATAAAGCGGTCGGCTTCCTTTACACAGGAATCATGATGGAGACTTTCTCTGCATGTGGTTGTTCCACCGGAACGAGGTATGCAGCGAATTCCTTTGTAAAGAGTGTCTCCTATTACTCTTCCATTTTGAGCAAGCTCATTTACAACTATTTCTCTGCCCTGTATTAGCTGCTGTATTAAAGGAAGCTGCTTTTCCGGAACAGAGTTTCTTTCAATCACATCATTGTAGGCATCCATTATATTTTCAGGGTTTTTTACAAAACGCAGTCCGGTGGAATTGCAGGACTGTCTCATTTTTATATAAACCGGAAAATTTATTCCGGAAGCAATGGATCTTGCCTCTTGAATGTTACGGGGAGCATAAGTTTCAGGATAGTTGCAGCCTGCTTTCTTCACCACATTACGAAGAAGTTTTTTATCGTGCAGCTGAAGCAATTTTTTGGGACTGCTCAATATTGTACTGCTATATTTTTTTACGCTGTTTTTATAGTGAGACATCAGATACGATTCTTCAAACGAAGGAAAATAATAGTCATAATTCCCTTTTTTCAACTCGTCTATTATAGCTTCGGCATAAGCTTCAGGTTCATTTTTGAGGCTGGGCAGTAAAAGTTTTTTGCTGACATATCTGGAATACATTCCAAAAGCAAGCGTGTGATTGTCAGCTGCAGTCACGGACATCCCCATTCGAGCAAAACGCCTTACAGCAAACATTCCCGCTTGAGTGAAAAGGCCTGTTACAAGTACTTTCTTTTTTTTCATCAGAACCTCCTAAATCAGCGAAAAGTCCGTAAAAACAGGATGTTTTGAAGCTTCCCCCTTAGAATGAAGCTCCGCAGAAGCTGAAACTGCAAAATGAAATATATTGACACTCATTTTAAGTTTCCACATGCCGTCCACTATTTTTGCCATGGAATCGGCTTCGTGAAAACCTGCCCATATGAAATGATATTTTTTCATTTTTCGGATCTCGTTACTTTTATAACGCAAAAGCGAAGAAACAGCCCGAATGTCATTGTTGAAACATGCAGGGAAACGAAGAAAAAGATATTTCAAAGGATCTCCCTCTTCGGGAAGCGAAGGCAAAGAAACAAAAGGAGAAATCAAACGCAGACCCGCCATTGTGATTTTTGCGGAAAAAGGCATCTTCTCTACAACAGTTCTGCGAATTCTGCTCTGATCCCAGAATCCGGCCATGGCAGCTGGCTTTCCATCTCTTTCAGCTATGAGTATATCTTCGATGTTAAAACTGTTA